>NZ_JBHTWX010000097.1:19335-34963 GCF_042792155.1 Kitasatospora sp. NPDC056651
CTCTCCGGGCTGTAGGTGGGGTGGGGGCGCCGGGCGGGGGGGGCCGCGCCCGCCCGCTGGGCCCCGGCCACCCTGGCTAGGCGGTCACACCACCGAGGGCAGCGGCGGCTCGACCGCCAGCGGCTCGCTGGAGCGGGCCCGGTGCTGGGCCGCCCAGGCGACCAGGGCCACCGTGCAGGCGTGGTCCAGATGGCGCAGCCCGGACCAGTCCAGCTCCACCGGCCGGTCCCCCGGCAGCCGCTCCAGGGTGTCCAGCAGCCGGGGCAGCCGCAGGAAGGTGGCGTTGCCGCTCAGCCGGACCCGGTGGAGCGGCTGCCCGGTCGGCCGCGCCTGCTCCTCCACCGAGATCTGGAGCTGCGAGGTCTGCCAGGCCGACTTGGCCACCGCCAGGCCGATGCCGATCAGCACCCCGTCGAACAGGTCGGTGGCGATGATGGCGCCCGCCGTGACCGCCAGCACCACCGCCTCGCCCAGGTGTCCGCGGCAGAGCGCGACGATCCGGCGCAGCGGCACCAGCTTGGCGCCGGCGTGCACCAGCACCGCGGCCAGCGCGGTCAGCGGGACGAGCCCGAGCGCGCCGGGCAGCAGCGCGGTGAACAGCAGCAGCCAACCGCCGTGCAGGACGCGGGAGGCCTTGGTGCGCGCCCCGGCCTGGACGTTGGTGGCGCTGCGCACGATCACCGCGGTCATCGGCAGCGCCCCGAGCAGCCCGCAGACGGCGTTGCCGATCCCCTGGGCGGTCAGCTCGCGGTCGTAGTCGGTGCGCGGGCCGTGGTGCATCCGGTCGACCGCGGCGGCGCTGAACAGCGTCTCGGCGGAGGCGATCAGGGCGAAGGCGACGACCGTGCCGAGCCCGGCGGTGCCGACCACTTCGGCCAGTGCGTCCCGCTCGGGCAGGTGCACCACGTCGAGCAGTCCGGCCACGTGGATCCGGGCCACCGGCAGGTCGGCGGCGGCGGTGACGGCGGCGGCCACGCCGACGGCGGCCAGCGGGGCGGGGACGGCGCGGGCGGCGCGGTCCGGCAGGTACGTCCAGGCGACGAGGATCAGCAGGGTGCCGGCGCCGAGGGCGACCGCGCTCGGGTTCGCCGCGGCGGTCAGCACGTCCCTCAGCAGGGCGGGCAGGCCGGCGATCTTCTCCGGGCCGGTGGCGGGGGCGCGGCGGTCGGCGAGCGCGTAGAGCTGGCCGAACACCAGGGTCAGTCCGATGCCGGCCAGCATGCCGTGCACCACCGAGGCGGACATGGCCCGGAACCAGCGGCCGAGCCGCAGGGCGCCCATCGCCAGCTGGAGCAGGCCGGTGCCGAGCACCAGCAGGCCCAGCGCGCCGACGCCGAAGCGCTGGACGGCGTCGGCGACCAGGACGGTCAGTCCGGCGGCGGGCCCGCTGACCTGGAGGCTGCTGCCGGGCAGCACTCCGGCCACCAGACCGCCGACGATCCCGGTGACCAGGCCGAGTTCGGCCGGGACGCCGGAGGCCACGGCCACTCCGACGCAGAGCGGGAGGGCGACCAGGAACACCACCAGCGAGGCTGGCAGGTCGTGGCGCCAGGACACGGCGCGCAGCGCGGCGGCCGGAGTGCGGGGCCGGTCCGGCGGGCCCTGCTTGCGGAGGCGGCCCGGCGGGCTGTCGCTCCGGTGCGGCGGCGGGTTCACCCGGTCACCGCCAGGGAGCGGGCAGAGGTGGAACAGCGCATGGGGACGTTCCTTCCGCGCGCCCGCCGCAGCGGGCGCGCCGTTGCAAGGGTGGGGAGCGGAGAAGCGGAGGGGAGCGGAGAAAGGGGGCGGGACCGCCGGAGCGCGGCGACCGCGGTACGGCCACGGGTCCGGTCGGACCTGAGCGCGGCGGCGGGTGTCGGGTCGGTGCGGCCGGGGGGTGCGTCCTCGCTCGGAAACGGCGGACCGGGCGCGCTGGTCCTGGGTGGGACCGGCCCCGGTGCTCCCCCGAGCCCGGACGGCCCCGAATCCCCCTGCCGCGGCCTCGGTTGGACTCTACGGGCCCGGCGTGCCACCGACGGTACCCAGGACCGCGGGGCGGGCCCACCCGCGGCACCGCCCCTTCACCGGCACTGCACACCGGCTGCGCTTTCCGGCGCGGAGCGTCCGCTTCCCCTGGCACACCAGCCCGATCGGCGTCCTGGCGTACGAATCGAGGCCTTCCGGACGCCCCGCCGCGGCTTCCACATTCTGTTGAAGTCCCCTTGACGCCCCACCGGACCCCGCCCTACTTTGTTTCCACATACAGAAACCGTTCTTCCGTATGGTGGAATTCGAGAGATGAGCCCTCCGAGCCACTGCGGGCCGACGCAGGAGAGATCCGATGCCTCGTATGACAGCCGCCCGCGCGGCCGTGGAGATCCTCAAACTCGAAGGCGTTGACGTCGCGTTCGGCGTGCCGGGCGCGGCCATCAACCCGTTCTACGCGGCGCTCAAGGCCTCCGGGGGAATCAGCCACACCCTCGCCCGGCACGTCGAGGGCGCCTCCCACATGGCCGAGGGCTACACCCGCGCCGCGGCCGGCAACATCGGGGTCTGCGTCGGCACCTCGGGCCCGGCCGGCACCGACATGATCACCGGCCTGTACTCGGCGATCGCCGACTCCGTCCCGATCCTCTGCATCACCGGACAGGCCCCCGTCGCCCGGCTGCACAAGGAGGACTTCCAGGCCGTCGACATCGCCTCGATCGCCCGGCCCGTCACCAAGGCCGCCACCACCGTGCTGGAGGCCGCGCAGGTCCCCGGGGTGTTCCAGCAGGCGTTCCACCTGATGCGCTCCGGCCGCCCCGGCCCGGTCCTGATCGACCTGCCGATCGACGTCCAGCTGACCGAGATCGACTTCGACCCGGAGGCCTACCAGCCGCTCCCCGTCTACAAGCCGGCCGCCAACCGCACCCAGATCGAGAAGGCCGTCGCGCTGCTCCAGGCCTCCGAGCGCCCGCTGATCGTCGCGGGCGGCGGCGTGATCAACGCCGACGCCGCCGACCTGCTGCTGGAGTTCGCCGAACTCACCGGCGTCCCGGTGGTCCCCACCCTGATGGGCTGGGGCACCGTCCCGGACGACCACCCGCTGAACGCCGGCCTGGTCGGCCTCCAGACCTCGCACCGCTACGGCAACGAGACCTTCCTCGCCTCCGACTTCGTCCTCGGCATCGGCAACCGCTGGGCCAACCGCCACACCGGCGGCCTGGACGTCTACACCGCGGGCCGCACCTTCGTCCACGTCGACGTCGAACCCACCCAGCTCGGCCGGATCTTCGCCCCGGACCTCGGCATCGCCTCCGACGCCAGGGCCGCGCTGGAGCTGTTCGTCGAGGTGGCGCGCGAACTTCGGGAGGCCGGCACGCTCAAGGACCGCGCCGCCTGGGCCGCCGGCGCCCAGGAGCGCCGGGCCACGCTCCAGCGCCGCACCCACTTCGACGACGTGCCGATCAAACCGCAGCGGGTGTACGAGGAGATGAACCGGGCCTTCGGGCCGGAGACCCGGTACGTCACCACCATCGGCCTGTCCCAGATCGCCGGCGCCCAGCTGCTGCACGTCTACCGGCCGCGGCACTGGATCAACTGCGGCCAGGCCGGCCCGCTGGGCTGGACCGTCCCGGCCGCGCTGGGCGTCGCCACCGCCGACCCCGGGGGCCAGGTCGTCGCGCTCTCCGGCGACTACGACTTCCAGTTCATGATCGAGGAGCTGGCCGTCGGCGCCCAGCACCGCATCCCGTACGTCCACGTGCTGGTGAACAACTCCTACCTGGGGCTGATCCGCCAGGCGCAGCGCACCTTCGACATCGACTTCCAGGTCAAGCTGGAGTTCGAGAACATCAACGCGCCGGAGCTGGGCGTCTACGGCGTGGACCACGTCAAGGTCGTCGAGGGCCTCGGCTGCAAGGCGATCCGGGTCACCGAGCCGGAGGGGCTGCTGCCCGCCTTCGAGGAGGCCAAGAAGCTGGCCGCCGAGTTCCGCGTCCCGGTGGTGGTCGAGGCCATCCTGGAGCGGGTCACCAACATCTCGATGAGCGGCAGCGACATCGACAAGGTCGACGAGTTCGAGGAGCCGGCCACCCTCCCCGAGCACGCGCCGACGGCGATCAGGCCGCTGGCGTCCTGACCGGTCGCACGCTCCGGGCGTGGGGGGGCGGACGAGCCGCTCCGCGCGCCCCCGCACGCCCGGAACACCGGCACGCCGCGCTGAGCCGACCGGGTCACGGACGCTACCGTGGCCCCGGAAAGGGCCCGGCCCGACGACATTTCCGAAAGGACCACCATCGTGAGCCTGTACGACATCCCGCTGCGCACCCTCGCCGGGGAGCCCGCCTCGCTGGCCGACCACAAGGGCAAGGCGCTGCTGATCGTCAACGTCGCCTCCCAGTGCGGCCTGACCCCGCAGTACGAGGGCCTGGAGCGGCTCCAGCAGCGTTACGCGGGGCGCGGGTTCACCGTGCTGGGCTTCCCCTGCAACCAGTTCGCCGGGCAGGAGCCGGGCAGCGCCGCGGAGATCCGCGCCTTCTGCTCCACCACGTACGGCGTGACCTTCCCCCTGTTCGAGAAGATCGACGTCAACGGGGAGGACCGGCACCCGCTGTACGCCCGGCTGACCGAGGCCGCCGACGCGGAGGGCCAGGCCGGAGACGTTTCGTGGAACTTCGAGAAGTTCCTGCTCTCCCCGGACGGCACCGTCGCCGCCCGCCTGCGCCCGCCGGTCGACCCGGAGTCCCCGGAGCTGACCGCCGCGATCGAGGCCGTACTGCCCGCCTGACCGCGACCACGACGAAGGCCCGGGGCGCACGGCGGCGTCCTTGGGTTCAAGGGGCCTTCGCGCGCTCCGGCCCACGGACCGCCCGCCCAGACACCGCCCGGCCACCACTCAGCCACCGCTCCGCCGGCCGAGACGGGCCGTGGCGGGGAGGCCGACGAGGAGCAGCAGCCCGGCCGCCGCGGCGTAGGCGAGGTGGTGGCCGCGCGGGGACAGCGTGCCCGGTCCGGCCGCGCCGACGGCCTGGGCGATGCCGGCGAGGACGGTGGGACCGATGCCGCTGCCGACCTGCAGCGCGGTGGCCGTGACCGCCGAGGCGGTGCCGTGGGCCCGGTCCGGCACGTCACGAAGGCCGGTGACGGTCATCGCGGGGAAGGCCAGGCCCTGCCCGATGCCGGTGACGACCAGCCCCACCAGGACCGGCCCGGCGTAGGGGCTGTGCTCCCCCGCCAGACACCAGATCAGCACGCCGCCCGCGGTCAGCAGGAGGCCCGCCACCAGGACCGGACGCGGTCCGCGGGTGCGCATCAGCCGTCCGGAGACCAGCGCGGCCCCGGCGACGGCCAGGCTGACCGGAAGGACCGCGAGCCCGGAGGCGGCCGGTGACATGCCGCGCACCTGCTGGAGGTAGAGCGGCAGCAGGAACAGCGTGCCGGTGACGCAGAAGTAGAAGGCTCCGGCCACCACGGCCGCGGTCCGCACGCCGCGCGTGCGCAGCAGGCCCCGGTCCAGCAGGACCGCGTCCCCGCGGCGGGTGCGGCCGCGCCGCCACCACAGCCGGCCGGTGGCCGCGGCGGCCGCCAGCGTCGCACCCGCGAGCGGACCGCCGCCGGGGCGGGAGGCCAGGTCCGCGCTCAGGACGGTCAGGGTGATCGCCGCCACCAGGGCGCCGGCGCCCGTCACGTCCAGGGGACCGCGGCGGTGCCGGGTGCCCGCCGGCAGCCACCGTACGGCGGCCGCGGCGATGGCCACGGCCGCCAGCGCCTGGAGGGCGAACACCCAGCGCCAGCCGAGGGCGCTGGTGACCACGCCCCCCAGGACCAGGCCGGCGCCGTAGCAGCCCGCCTGCGCGGAGGAGAAGACGCCCAGCGCGCGCGAGCGCACCGGCCCGTCGGCGTACACCGAGGTCAGCAGGGCGGTGGCGGCCGGCATGGTGACCGCCGCCCCCGCCCCCTGGAGCACCCGCCCCACCACGACCGCCCCGTACGCGGGCGCCGTGAACGCCAGGACGGCGCCCGCCGCCAGCAGGGCCAGGCCCCCGACGAGCACCCGCCGGCGCCGCAGCCGGTCCGCCATCGCCCCGCCGCACAGCAGCAGCCCCGCGAACGCGAGCGCGTAGCCGGTCACCGCCCAGGACAGGTTCTGCGCCGACGTGCCGAACCGCGCGCCCACCGAGGGCAGGGCGCTGTTGAGCACGGCGACACCGCCGGCGTCCAGACCCGCGGCCGCGCTCAGCACGACCAGCGGCGCGTACCGAACGGGCACCGGGGCGGCGGAAGGGGCCGGGTCGGCGGACGGCGGCGGATCGGCGGACGGCGACGGGAAGGAAGCGGGCGACAACGGTTCGCCGGGACGTGCGGGCACGGGCGGGCTCCAGGAACGAGGACGGGAACGAGGACCCGCGGATGCGCCGGTGCGACCGTCGCGGCGTCCTCGGCGGCCAGTCTGGGCCGGGGCCGCGCACCGCGACGAGCCACCGCTGCGGGCAGGCACCGCCGGGGGTGGCCCTGCCGGGGCTACCCCCGGCGGCGCGCGGGGCCCGATACTCGCCGCATGGCACCGTCAGCGGCACTCCCCGAACTGGCCCACTTCCTGCGCACCCGCCGGGCCCGGCTGACCCCGGAGGCCGTCGGCCTGCCCCGGAGCGCGGCCCGCAGGCTGGACGGACTGCGCAGGGCGGAGGTCGCCACCCTGGCCGGCATCAGCCCCGAGTACTACACCCGGCTCGAACAGGGCCGTCAGCGCCGCCCGTCACCCGATGTCCTGGACGCGCTCGCCACCGCCCTGCGCCTGGACCCCGACGCCCGCCACCACCTCCACCGGCTCGCCACCGGCGCCCCCGGGCACCGGGCCGGGCCGGGCGCCGCGGCCCTCCCGGCCGTCCCGGAGACGACCCTGCGGCTGCTCGACTCGCTCACCCCGTGGCCCGCGCACGTGGTGACCCCCATGCGGGACGTCCTCGCCTGGAACGACGCCGAGGCCTGGCTGCTCCTCGACTACGCCGAACTCCCGCCCGAGCAGCGGAACTTCGCCTGGTTCGTGTTCTGCGACCCGCGGGCGCCCCGGCTCCTCACGGACTGGGAGAAGACGGCCCGCGGCAATGTGCACCGGCTGCGCCACGCGCTGGCCGCCGATCCGCACAACGAGCGCGGCCACCGGCTCGTGGCCGACCTGACCGCGCGCAGCGGCCGGTTCGCCGCGTTCTGGGAGGAGCACGACGTCCGCGGACCCGCCACCGGCAACCACGGGTTCCACCACCCCCGGGCCGGGCGGCTCGACCTGGACTACACCGCGTACGTCGTCCCCGGCGCCGACCGTCTCGAACTCGTGGTCCTGACCGCGGAGGAGGGCTCCCCCACCCACCGGGCGCTGTCGCGGGCCGCGGCGGAGCGCCGACCCCGCCCGGCCCCGGCCCCGGCCCCGGCGCCGCAACCATAGCCATCGCCGACGAGCGGCCGCCCCTCTGCGTCAGGGCAGCAACAGCCGGGTCCCCGGCGGAAGTTCACCCGACCGGGCGGCGTCCCGCAGGTGGTCCAGCAGGGTCTCCCGCAGCGCCTCCGCCGCGCGGGTGAGCGGCACCTCGTGGCCGTGGGCGACGGCGATGGTGCGACCCAGCCCCGGCCCGGCGAAGGCGGTCACCGCGAGGCCGGAGCGGGCGGCCACCATGCCGGGGACGACCGCGGGCCCGATCCCGGCGCGGACGAGGCCCAGCACCGCGTCCATCTCGCCGCCCTCCACCGCGAACTCCGGCTCGAACCCGGCCGCCCGGCAGGCCGCGAGCGCCGCCTCGCGGACGTCGTAGCCCTCCCGGAACATCACCAGCGGCCGGCCCTTCAGCTCCGCCACCCGGACCTTGCGCCGGGCCTGCCGCTCGGCCTCGACCAGCACCAGCTCCTCGTGCAGCAGTTCGGTGACCGCGAGCGCCGGCGACTGCTCGCCGCTCGGCCGGGTGATGATCAGCGCGAGGTCCAGCTCCCCCGCCGCCAGCCAGCCGACCAGGTCGCGCGAGCCGCCCTCGCGGACCGCCAGCGCCACCCCCGGGTAGCGGTCCCGGAAGACCCGCAGCACGTCCGGCACCAGGCTGGTGCACAGGCTCGGCGGCGCTCCCAGCCGGACCCGGCCGCGGCGCAGCTGCACCGTCTCCTGCACCGCCAGCCGGGCGCTCTCGGTGTCCGCGAGGATGCGCCGGGCCAGTGGCAGCAGGGCGTCCCCCGCGTCGGTGAGCGCGATGTTCCCCCGGGTCCGGTGGAACAGCTCGGCGCCCAACTCCCGTTCCAGCGAACGGATCTGCTGGGACAGGGACGGCTGGGCGACGTGCGCCGCCTCGGCCGCCCGGGTGAAGTGCCGGGTCTCGGCCACGGCCAGGAAGTAGCGGAGTTGCTGGAGCTGCACCCGGCCCAGGATAGGGCACCTCGATAGTCATCGCCTATCGTCATGAGCCGCAGCATGTCTTGGACACACCCTGGCGGCCCTCCCTACCGTTGCTGCCATGACAACCGCGACACGGACGGGCCGGCATCCGTCCACCCTGGCGACCCTGTGGCGGTCGACCGTCGGCAAGAAGGCGGTCATGGCCGTCACCGGGCTGGCCATGCTGCTGTACCTCGTCGCGCACATGCTGGGGAACCTCAAGGTGTTCTTCGGCCCGGAGGACATCAACGGCTACGCGGCCTGGCTGCGCACCATCGGCCAGCCCTTCCTGGGCCACGAGTGGTTCCTGTGGATCGCCCGGGCCGGCCTGCTGGCCGCCGTGGTGCTGCACGGCGTCTCCGCGTACCAGCTCAGCCGGCGCGACCTCGCCGCCCGCCCGAACAAGTACGCGCACCGGCGCCGCCGGGCGAGCTACGCGACCAGGACGATGCGCTGGGGCGGGGTGATCCTGGCGCTGTTCATCGTCTGGCACATCCTCGACCTCACCACGCTGACCGTGAACCCGGGCACCGATCACGCCCAGACGTACCAGAACATCGTGGCCTCCTTCGGCCGCTGGTACGTCGACGTGTTCTACGTCCTCGCGATGCTGGCCGTCGGCCTGCACATCCGGCACGGGTTCTGGAGCGCCGCGCAGACCCTCGGTGCCAACAACGCCCGCCGGGACCGGGCGCTCAAGCTGACCGCCAACGGCCTGGCGCTGGTGCTGACGGCCGGCTTCCTGTCCGTCCCCGTGGCCGTGATGACCGGAGTGGTGAAGTGAGCAACCCGTACCTCGACTACACCGTCGGCGCGCCGGTCGCCGACACCAGGGCCCCGGCCGGGCCGATCGAACAGCGCTGGGACCAGCGGCGGTTCGACGCCAAGCTGGTCAACCCGGCCAACCGGCGCAAGCACACCGTGATCGTGGTCGGCACCGGGCTGGCCGGCGGCGCGGCCGGTGCCACGCTGGCCGAACAGGGCTACCACGTGGTCCAGTTCTGCTTCCAGGACTCCCCCCGGCGGGCCCACTCGATCGCCGCCCAGGGCGGCATCAACGCGGCCAAGAACTACCGCAACGACGGCGACTCGATCCGCCGGCTGTTCTACGACACCGTCAAGGGCGGCGACTTCCGCGCCCGCGAGTCCAACGTGCACCGGCTGGCCCAGGTGTCGGTGGAGATCATCGACCAGTGCGTGGCCCAGGGCGTCCCGTTCGCCCGCGAGTACGGCGGCCTGCTGGACACCCGCTCCTTCGGCGGCGTGCAGGTCTCCCGGACCTTCTACGCCCGCGGCCAGACCGGCCAGCAGCTGCTGCTCGGCGCCTACCAGGCGCTCTCCCGGCAGATCGCCGCCGGGAACGTGGAGCTGCACCCGCGCACCGAGATGCTGGACCTGCTGGTGGTCGACGGCCGGGCCCGCGGCATCGTCGCCCGCGACCTGGTCACCGGCGAGATCCGCTCCTACACCGCGGACGCCGTGGTGCTCGCCAGCGGCGGCTACGGCAACGTGTTCTACCTCTCCACCAACGCCAAGAACTCCAACGCCACCGCGATCTGGCGGGCGCACCGGCGCGGCGCCCACTTCGCCAACCCGTGCTTCACCCAGATCCACCCGACCTGCATCCCCCGCTCGGGCGACCACCAGTCCAAACTCACCCTGATGAGCGAGTCGCTGCGCAACGACGGCCGGATCTGGGTGCCCAAGGCGAAGGGCGACGACCGGCCCCCGGGGCAGATCCCGGAGGACGAGCGGGACTACTACCTGGAGCGGATCTACCCCTCCTTCGGCAACCTGGTCCCGCGCGACATCGCCTCCCGGGCCGCCAAGAACGTCTGCGACGAGGGCCGCGGCGTCGGCCCCGGCGGCCAGGGCGTCTACCTGGACTTCGCCGACGCGATCCGCCGGATGGGCCGCGAGGCCGTCGAGGGCAAGTACGGCAACCTCTTCGAGATGTACGAGCGGATCACCGCCGAGGACCCGTACCGGGTGCCGATGCGGATCTACCCGGCGATCCACTACACGATGGGCGGGCTCTGGGTCGACTACGACCTCCAGACCACCGTCCCGGGCCTGTTCGCGATCGGCGAGGCCAACTTCTCCGACCACGGCGCCAACCGGCTCGGCGCCAGCGCGCTGATGCAGGGCCTGGCCGACGGCTACTTCGTCCTGCCGCCCACGATCAACGACTACCTGGCCCGCCACCCGCTGCCCGCGGTGCCCGCCGACCACCCGGTGCTCACCGAGGTGCGGGCCGAGGTCGAGGACCGGCTCAACCTGATCCTCGCGGTGGACGGCGACCGCACCCCGGACTCGTTCCACCGCGAGCTCGGCGAACTGCTCTGGGACGAGTGCGGGATGGCCCGGGACGCGGCCGGGCTCACCCGGGCGCTGGAGCGGATCCCCCTGCTGCGCGAGGAGTTCTGGCGCCGGATCAAGGTGCCCGGCACCGGCCAGGAGCTCAACCAGTCGCTGGAGAAGGCCAACCGGCTGGTCGACTACTTCGAGCTGGCCGAGCTGATGTGCCTGGACGCGCTGCACCGCGCCGAGTCCTGCGGCGGCCACTTCCGCACCGAGAGCCAGACCCCCGACGGCGAGGCCGCCCGCCGCGACGACGAGTTCTCCTACGCCGCCGCCTGGGAGTTCACCGGCACCGGCACGGCCCCCGTCCTCCACCGCGAGGACCTCGGCTTCGAGTACGTCCACCCCACCCAGCGGAGCTACGCGTGAACCTCACCCTGCGCATCTGGCGCCAGGCCGGCCCGGACGCACCCGGGTCGATGACCACCTACCAGGTCAGCGGGATCAGCCCGGACATGTCCTTCCTGGAGATGCTGGACACCCTCAACGAGGAGCTGATCACCCGCGGCGACCAGCCCGTCGCCTTCGACCACGACTGCCGCGAGGGCATCTGCGGCGCCTGCGGCATGGTCATCAACGGCCAGGCGCACGGCCCCGAGCGGACCACCACGTGCCAGCTGCACATGCGGCACTTCGAGGACGGCGACACCATCGACGTCGAGCCGTGGCGGGCGGCGGCGTTCCCGGTGGTCAAGGACCTGGTGGTGGACCGCTCGGCCTTCGACCGGATCATCGGCTCCGGCGGCTACATCACCGCCCCCACCGGCAGCGCCCCCGAGGCGCACGCCACGCCCGTCCCCAAGGAGATCGCCGACACCGCCTTCGAGCACGCCGAGTGCATCGGCTGCGGCGCGTGCGTGGCGGCCTGCCCGAACGGCTCGGCGATGCTCTTCACCTCCGCCAAGGTGGTGCACCTCAACGTGCTGCCCCAGGGCGCGCCCGAACGCGCCGCCCGGGTGCGGAACATGGTCTCGGCGATGGACGCCGAGGGCTTCGGCGGCTGCACCAACACCGGTGAGTGCGCCACCGCCTGCCCCAAGGGCATCCCGCTGCCCAGCATCGCGGCGATGAACCGGGAGTTCCTGCGGGCCGCCCGCGGCTGACGGCCCCCAGGGCCCCGGTTCCCCATGCCCCCATGTCCCCATGTCCCCATGTCCCCAGGCTCCCCAGGCTCCCCACGGACGGTCGGCCCCCTCGCTCTGGTGCTCAGGCGAGGGGGCCGACACCGTTCGGCGGCGGGGCGCACGACGCCGGTTCGCGCTACCCGTACGGGTGGTGGATCGCCGGCGGCGGTGCTTCCCGGCGGGGAATCGCGCTACGGTGGTGCTCCGCCACGGAAGGACGGCATATGCCCCAGGTTCAGTCCTGTCCCGGTTGCGGCGGCTCCGGGGGGACGGAGAAGACCGAGGCGACGGTCGAGCTCGACGAGGAAGGAAGCATGGTGCCCAGGGTCCACACCTTCTGGTCGCCCTGCGGTCGGTGCCACGGATCGGGGACGGTGATCATCGGATGAGGTTCATCTTCGAGTGCGTCGAGTGCGGTGGGCACTACCTGCCGCCCGAGGAGATGGCGTACCCGGACGGGCCGGCCTCGCCGGTCTGGTGCGCGGCCTGCCAGGGCGCCATGCGCGCGGCCGGTGTCCAGGAGGACCCGCTGCTCGCCCGCGTCGCACTGGCCGCCGCCCGGGCCGCGCTGGCCGGGCGCGCCGCCGAGGCGGCCGAGGCCGACGGGCGGGCGGCGCGCTCCGACGTCCGCCCGTCCCGGCCGCCGCGCTCCCGCCGGGCCCGGTCCGGCCCCGGCGGGGTGCGCAGCAAGCTGGGCTGACGACCGGGCTCCGGGGTCAGGCCGGCCCGGCCGACTGCTGGACGAAGGGGAGCAGCAGGTCCGCCGTGGCCTCGGCATGGACGGTGAACTGCTCCCGGGCCCGGGCCGGGTCGCCGACCTCGATCGCCGCCGCGAGGGCGCGGTGCCGCTGGTCGGGCATGCTCCGGGCCTCCGAGCCGCCGGGGTGGCCGGCCAGCATCCGGGTCAGTTCGTGCTGGATGCCCTGCTCGGCCTCCAACAGCCGCCTGGAGCCGGACAGTTCGGCAATGTAGAGGTGGAGTCCGGCGTCCGCAGTGCGGTACGCCTCCGGGTCGGTGACCACCGCGTCGGCGGCGGTCTCGAGTTCCCGCAGTCTGGCGAGCCCCGCCGCCGAGGCCCGGCGGGCGGCCCGGGCGGAGGCCTCCCCGGACACCGCGATCCGCCAGGCCGTCAGTTCCTCGACGTCGGCCAGCGTGTACGGGTGCAGGGCGGTCAGCTCGCCGATCCGGGCGAGGACGTCGGGGACGACGAAGGTGCCGGCCCCGCGACCGCGCCGGGTCTCGATCAGGCCGTCCTCCCGCAGCACCGCCATCGAGTGGCGGACGGTCATCAGGGCGACACCGAACAGTTCGGCGAGGTTCTTCTCCGGAGGCAGCCGGTCGCCGCCGACGAGGATCCGTGCGCCGATCAGCTCGCCGAGGCGGCGGGCGATGGCCTCGGCGGCTCCGGCCGAACGCACTGGCGAAATGTGTTGCGTCCAACACTTGTCATCCATGAAATCTATCTTCTAGATTTCGAATCTGATGCGCAAGCCCGACCGCAGGAGAACCCCCCACATGAGCCACGCCGAGCACCCAGCCACCCTGATCGGGATACCCGTACGCCTCAGCGACGGCGACGCTCCGGACGCCGACCACCGCATCGGCGAGGCCAACCGTATCTTCGACGACATCGTGGACCTGATCCGGGCGGCCGGCGCCGAGCCCGTCCTGGTGCGTCCGCACTCCGACGAGAGCCCGCTGGAGGCCCGGCTCGCCGACCTGAGCGGCTTCGTGGTGCCCGGCGGCGGCGACGTCGACCCGGCCCTGTACGGCGCCGATCCCGCCCACCCGGCGCTGTACGACGTCAACCCCGCGCAGGACGAGCTCGACGCCGCCGTCATCCGCCACGCCCTGGAGCACGGGCGGCCGCTGCTCGGCATCTGCCGCGGCATGCAGCTGCTCAACGTCATCCGCGGCGGGAACCTCCACATCGACCTGGCCCCGGGCTCGGTCCCGCACGACGCGGCGCCCGGCGAGGAGTGGGGCGTCCACGACGTCGTGCTGTCGGCCGGCACCGCGCTGGCCGACGTGTTCCGGCGCGACCGGATGGCGGTGGCGACCGGCCACCACCAGGCGATCGACCGGGTGGGCGACGGCCTGCGGGTCGCGGCCCGCGCCGACGACGGCTGCGTGGAGGCCGTCGAAGCGGCCCCCGGCGAGGACTCCGCCCCGGCGGCCTGGACCGTCGGCGTCCAGTGGCACCCCGAGGCGATCGGCATCGCCGACCCCGCGCTCCGGCTGCCGCTGTTCAGCGCGCTGCTGACCCAGGTGCGGGCCCAGCGGAGAGAGGAGCCGCGGTCGTGAGCGACGCGGACACCAAGGCGGGGAACGGGAGCCGCACGGGCGGCACCCCGGCCGCCACCGGCGGCGGACCGCAGCTGGCCCAGAGCCTCCTCAGCCGCCACATGACCATGATCAGCATCGGCGGCGCGGTCGGCGCCGGGCTCTTCGTCGGCTCGGGCGTGAGCATCCAGCAGGCGGGCCCGGGCGTCCTGATCGCCTACGCCATCACGGCCGCCATCGTCATCGCCGTCATGCGGATGCTCGCCGAGATGTCGGTGACCCGCCCCGACACCGGCGCCTTCGCCGTGTACGGCCGGCTGGCCTTCGGCCGCTGGGCCGGCTTCGCCAGCGGCTGGATCTACTGGGTCGGCTGGCCGCTGGGGCTGTGCATCGAGGCGATCGCGGCCGCGCGGATCGTGAACGGCTGGCTTCCGGCGCTCCCGGTCTGGCTCCTCGCCCTGGTGCTGGTCGCCCTGATGGTCGCGGTCAACCTCGCCTCCGTGCGCGCCTACGGCGAGATGGAGTTCTGGGTCGTCTGGGTCAAGGTCGCGGTGATCGCGCTGTTCATCGGCATCGGCATCGTCGCGGTCGCCGGCCTGCTGCCGGGCACGCCCGCCCCCGGCACCGGGAACCTGCTGGACCGCGGCGGCTTCCTCCCCATGGGGTTCAGCGGCGTCGTCATCGCCACGTCGGGTGCGATGTTCTCCTTCTCCGGCACCGAGATCGTGACCATCGCGGCCGGTGAGGCGCAGGACGCCGCCGCCGCGATCCGCAAGAGCACCCGGACCATCCTGTGGCGGGTCACCGTGTTCTACCTCGGCTCGCTGGCCGTGGTCGTCATGCTGCTGCCCTGGGACAGCGCGGCCGTGGGCGAGAGCCCGTTCGCCGCCACCCTCGGCCACCTCGGCATGGGCAACGCGTCCACCGTGCTGAACGTCGTGCTGTTCGCCGCGATGCTCTCCACCATGAACTCCCAGGTCTACGCCAGCTCCCGGATGCTGTTCGCGCTGGCCCGCGACGGCGACGCCCCGTCCTTCTTCGCCCGGATCTCCCGGCGCGGGGCGCCGCACACGGCCATCCTGTTCACCGCCGCGCTCGCCGCGCTCTGCCTGCTGCTCCAGGTCTTCCACCCGACGACCGCCTTCGGCCGGCTCGTCGACATCACCGGGGACACCGTCTACGTCACCTGGATCGGCATCGCCGCGGCGCACCTGGTGCTCGGCCGGCACGACCGCTCCGACGGGCGGCGGCCCGTGCCGGGGACGGAGGTCTGGCTCTTCCCGGCGCTCACCTGGGTGACGCTGGCCGCGCTGCTCGGGCTGTACTCGGTGATGATCGTCCTGCCGGAGTCGCGTGTCGACGCCGTGCTGGCGCTGGGCCTCACCGTGGTGGTCTGCCTGATCGGTGTGTGGCTGCAGCGCAGACGTCCCACCCCGTCGAGCTGAGTCACCACCGGGAACGGCTCCGGCCCGCACACCTCGCG
>NZ_JBHTWX010000098.1:0-34899 GCF_042792155.1 Kitasatospora sp. NPDC056651
TCTGGTCCGGCTCCTACTTCGCCGGGAGCTGCGGCGGCGCACCACTGACCGTGGTCAAGCAGTACATCGAGAACCAGAAGCGACCCGTCTGATCGTTACCCCGAGGCGCAGCGAACTCCGGCGCTCCGCGCCTCCGGGCCAAGGATGGCCCTCACCCCCGCCCTGAAGGGCGGAGCACTGGCCAAGATCAGAGGTAGAACATGGTTGAGGGTCTGCCGAGTACTTCTGGGCAGCGTCCCGGCAACCTCGGGAAACTGGCCATCTGTCAGTCCGGTCTGCGAGCGTCCGCCCGTGACGACAGCTGCCTTCATCACTGCTGCGGGGAGTCCTGCAGAAGGCGGGCCTCCGAGTAAGTGGCCATACCCCCCTTCCGGAGCCGCTGACTGGTCTCTGTCGAGCCGACCAGTACGACAGGCAGAAGCAGTTCTGGCGGCAGTTGACCCCGCAGTGGCGTGCCGAGATGGCCGAGTCGTTGGACCAGTACATGTGGCGCCTGACCTGGAACTGGGCCAGGGCCGGGTCACGGCAACGTGACCCGGCTACCCGACTAAGCCGTGGAGACCCCCGCCGCGGCGAGCAGTGTGGCCAGGCGCGCCGTCCCGGCCTCGCCCAGCGGCAGCAGCGGGCGCCGGGGCTCGCCGACGTCCAGGCCGCACAGCGCCAGGCCTGCCTTGACGGTGGTCGGCAGGCCGCCGTCGAGCAGGAACCGGAGCACCGGCAGCTGCCGGTAGAACGCCCGGCGGGCCGCGTCGAGGTCGCCCTCGCGCACGGCCCGGTACAGGTCGAGGGTGAGGTCGGGGATGACGCAGGGCGCCGCCGTGCACCAGCCGGCCGCGCCCGCCGCGAACGCCTCCAGCGCCAGCGGGTTGGAGCCGTTGTAGAACGGCAGGGCGCCGTCGGAGAGTTGAGTGAGCCGGTGCATCCGCTGGATGTCGCCGCTGCTCTCCTTGACCATGGTGATGTTCTCCACCCGCTCGACCAGCCGGTGCATGAGCTCCGGGCTGAGGTCGACGCCGGCGGTGGCGGGGTTGTTGTAGATCATCAGCGGGATGCCGACCGCGTCGGCGATCTCGGTGTAGTGCCGGGTGATCTCGCGTTCGTCCAGCCGCCAGTAGGAGAGCGGTAGCACCATCACCACGTCGGCGCCGGCCTGTTCGGCGAACCGGGCGCGGCGTACGGCGCTGCGGGTGGTGAGGTCGGCGATGCCGACGACGGTGGGCACCCGGCCGGCGACGGCGGACACGGAGGCCTCGGCGGTGGCGTACCACTCCCGGTCGTCGAGGTAGGCGCTCTCGCCGGTGGAGCCCAGCGGGGCGACGGCGTGGCAGCCGGAGCGGACCAGCCGGTCGATCAGTTCGGTGAGCCGGTCGAGGTCCGGGCCGCCGTCGGCGGGTGAGAACGGGGTCACCGGGTAGGCGATGATCCCTTCCAGGGTGGTGGCGTCCATCTCAGATCTCCTTGCCGGTGGTCAGGGCGTCGCCGTGGCCGGCCCGCAGGGCGCGGCGGGCGTAGTAGGCGAAGTTCGCCTGGCCGCGCTTGGGGGTGGAGGTCCAGTCGTGTGCCTCCTTGGCCAGCAGCTCGGGGATCTCCTGGATCTTCCCGGCGGCGCCGGCGAGCAGCTGGAGCCTGGCGGCGCGTTCGAAGAGCAGGGCCAGCGTGCAGGCCTCCTCGACGGTCGCGGTGGCGACCAGCTGGCCGTGGTGGGCGAGCAGCAGCGCGCGCTTGTCGCCGAGGGCGGCGGAGATGATCTCGCCCTCCTCGTTGCCGACCGGGATGCCGGGCCACTTCTCCAGGAACGCGCAGTCGTCGTAGAGCGGGCACATGTCCATGTGCGAGACGACCAGCGGGGTCTCCAGCATCGAGAGCGCGGAGATGTGCAGCGGGTGGGTGTGGATGATGCAGTTGACGTCGGGGCGGGCCCGGTAGACCCAGCTGTGGAAGCGGTTGGCCGGGTTGGCCATCCCGTCGCCTTCCAGGACGTTCAGGTCCTCGTCGACGAGGAGCAGGTTGTCCTCGGTGATCTCGTCGAAGCCGAGGCCGAGGCGCTGGGTGTAGTAGGTGCCGGGGCGTTCGGCCCGGGCGGTGATCTGGCCGGCCAGTCCGGAGTCGTGGCCGGCGTCGAACAGGACGCGGCAGGTCAGCGCGAGTTTCTGGCGCACCGTCCAGTCGTTGTCGGGGATCGCGGTCCGCATCCGCTGGTGGGCCAGGTTCACCAGGTCGGTCTTGTCGGTCTTGTCGGTCTCGAACGTGTCGGCCATGACCGTGGTCCTCCTTCGTTCGTCGGTCGCTTCGGTCGCTTCGGTCGCTCCGTCGCTCAGGTCCCGCCGGGGCGTCGGGCGTGGGCACGGGCACGGGCGCACGGCGAACGCCCGGCGAGGACACGTTATTCACTTTAGGACACCTTGTGTCCTCACGTCGAGCACGCGATCCGGCCATCGGCCCGAAAGGATGGTCCGACCGCCCGCCGCCGCCCTCGCGGACGGCCCTCGCCTTGCCGCCCCCGGAGGGCTCAGCCCCGGCCTGCGGCCACCAGGCCGTCGATCAGCGCCGCCAGGGCGGTGCGCAGCTCGGCGCAGTTGGCGCCCGGGCCCAGGTAGGGGTCCGCCGTCCGGGCGAGCGCCAGGGCGGGGAGGGCCTGGGCGTCGGCGGCGGTGAGCGAGTCGGTCCGCGGGTTGGGCCGGCGCGGGCGGTCGACGGGGTGTTCGGAGAGGAGTTCGCCGACCAGGAGCTGCCAGCAGGCGCGGTAGGCGCGGGCCGCGTGCGGGGGCTGGAGGCCGGCGGCCATCAGGTCGGCCAGGCAGGCGTCGACGAAGGGCAGGGCGCGCGCGGACGCCAGCTCGCCGCGGACGAGGACGTGCGGCACCCACGCGTGCCGGGCGAGGAAGTCGTGGGCGTCGAGGAGTCTGCGCAGCAGCCGCGCGGTGGGGATGTCGCCCGGGACGTCCACGGGCATCCCGTCGGCGATCTCGTCCAGGACGGCGAGCAGCAGGCTCTCGCGGTCGGAGACGTGCCGGTAGAGCGAGGCGGCGGCGGTGTCGAGTTCGGCGGCCACGGCGCGCATGGTGAGCGCGTCGATCCCGTCCCGTTCGATCAGCCGTCGCGCGGCGGCGACGACCGCGCCCGTGGTGAGCCCGGGGCGCGGACGCCTGGGGCCAGGGCCGGGGCCGGGGCCGGGGCGGCCGGGTTCGCCGGTCGTGCGCTGCTGTGCCATTGCGTCATCCTGCCACGCCGGACACGGCGTTCACCTGCACACTTGCGACGGAAGTTAAGTAAGGCTTACCTTACGCGAACACTGTTCGCATCTGGAGGTGGCCATGCCCGGACCAGCCCTGCCCCCATCGTCGACGACCGCGCCCGGGGCGCGGTCCGCCACCGCCGCCGGCGGGCCCGGGCGGGCCGCAGTCCGCCCCGGCCTGGTGCTGGCCACGGCCTGTCTCTGCCAGCTGATCGTGACGCTCGACGCCAGCATCGTGAACATCGCCCTGCCCGCGATGGGCCACTCCCTGGGCTTCGCCGACAGCGCGCTGCCCTGGGTCGTCAACGCCTACGCGCTCGCCTTCGGAGGCCTGCTGCTCCTCGGCGGACGGGTGGCCGACCTGGCCGGACACCGCCGGGCGCTGCTCGCGGGCCTGGCGGTGTTCGGGGTCGCCTCCGTGCTCGGCGGCCTCGCGCAGACCCCCGCCCAGCTGATCGGCGCCCGGGCCGGGCAGGGCGTGGCCAGCGCGCTCCTCGCGCCGATCAGCCTGACGCTCATCATGGTCACCTACACCGAGGGGGCGGCCAGGGCCCGGGCCCTGGGCATCTGGTCGATGGTGACGGCCGCGGGCAGCGCGCTGGGCGTCCTGCTCGGCGGCGTGCTCACGGACCTGCTCGACTGGCGGTGGGTGTTCTTCGTGAACATCCCTCTGGTCGCACTCGCCGCGCTGGCGGCCGTGCGCTCGGTCGCCGCCGCCCGGCCGAAGCGCGAGGGCCGGCTCGACCTGGTCGGCGCGGTGCTCGGGACCGGCGCGATGAGCACCCTCGTGTACGGCCTGATGGAGACCGACCGCCACCCCTGGACCTCGGCCCGGACCTTTGCCACGCTCGGCGCCGCCGTGCTCGTCGGGATCGCGTTCCTCGCCTGGGAGGCCCGCTTCGCCGCCGCGCCGATCGTGCGGCTCGGGGTGCTGCGCAGCCGCACGGCGTGGGTCGCGAGCCTGATCGTCACCCTGATCGGGGCGGCGATGCTGGCGGGCTTCTACTTCTGCTCGCTGCACCTGCAGAACGTCCTGCACTACGGGCCGCTGGCGGCCGGTGCCGCGTTCCTGCCGTTCTGCGCGGGCGTGATGGCCGGCAGCATGGCGGCCGGGCGCCTCGGCGCCCGGTTCGGGGGCCGGGCCACGCTCACCGGCGGCCTGCTGCTGGCGGGGCTCGGCATGCTCTGGTTCGGCGGACTCGGCGTCGACTCCGGCTATCTGACGGCCTTCGTGGGCCCGTCGGTGGTCACCAGCACGGGCGTCGGGATCTGCATGGTCGCCAACACCGCGATGGGGACGTCAGGGGTCGCCCCGCACGAGGCCGGACTGGTCAGCGGGCTGCTCAACGCCGGGCGCCAGTGCGGCGGCAGCATCGGCCTGGCCGTGCTCGCCTCCCTGGCGACGGCCGCCACCCGGGACGCGACGGGCGCCGGGCGGGGAGCCCTGGAGGCACTCGCGGCCGGCTACGACCGGGCGTTCGTGATCACGGCCGTCCTGCTGGCCGTGGCCGCGCTGATCGCGGTGCTGTTCGTCCCGGCCCCGCCCCGGAAGCCGGCCGTGCGGGCCTGAGGCCGAAGGCGCTCTCACCTGCACCGTCAGGGCCCGTGCCGGGCGCGCCGCCGCGCCGATCCGACTTTTCGGGCGTAACGTTCAATTGTCAACTTAAATCCGCCAAACGAGGCAAATGCCTCGCCGGCGACACGACCCGGCACGGGCCGCGAAAACAACCGCGAAGACAACATGGTGAGAGGACAGCTCACATGAAGGCTGCACGCTACTACGACCGTGGTGACATCCGTATCGAGGAGACGCCCGAGCCCACGGTCCGTCCGGGCACGGTCGGCATCGACGTCGCCTACTGCGGGATCTGCGGCACCGACCTGCACGAGTACCTCGACGGACCGATCTTCGTCCCGCCGGCGGGCCACCCCCACCCGGTCTCCGGCGAAGCCGCCCCCGTGACCCTCGGCCACGAGATGTCCGGCGTCGTGTACGCGGTGGGCGAGGGCGTCGAGGACCTGAAGCCCGGCGACCGCGTCGTCGTCGAGCCCTACATCCTGCGCCCCGACGTCGACACCAGCGAGGACAACCCCGTCTACCACCTCTCGCCCGACATGAACTTCATCGGGCTGGGCGGCCGCGGCGGCGGGCTCGCCGAGAAGATCGTCGTCGAGCGCCGCTGGGTCCACCCGGTCGGCGACGTCCCGCTGGACCAGGCGGCCCTCATCGAGCCGCTGTCGGTCGGTTACCACGCCTTCGACCGTTCGGGCGCCAAGGCGGGCGACTTCGCCCTGGTCGGCGGCGCCGGCCCCATCGGGCTGCTCACCTGCGCGGTGCTCAAGGCGATGGGCGTCGAGGTCGCGGTCTCGGAGCTCAGCTCGCTGCGTCGGCAGAAGGCGCTGGACACCAAGGTCGCCGACCACGTCATCGACCCCGCCGTCACCGACGTCGCGGCGGAGGTCCGGCGCCTGACCGGCGGCAGGGGCGCGGACGTCGCGTTCGAGGCCACGTCCGTCAACGCCGTCCTCGACACGCTGTTCGACGCCGTCAGGCCGGGCGGTGTCATCACCGTCATCTCGATCTGGGGCAAGCCCGCGTCGCTCGACATGCAGAAGCTCGTCCTCAAGGAGGTCGACCTGCGCGGGACCATCGCCTACGTCAACTCCCACCCGCAGACCATCAAGCTCGTGCAGGAGGGGCGCGTCGACCTGGCGCCGTTCATCACCAAGACCATCGGGCTGGACGACCTCGTCACCGAGGGCTTCGAGACCCTCATCCACCACAACGAGACGGCCGTGAAGATCCTGGTCGACCCCCGGCTGTGACACCCGGCGGGGTGCGACACGATCGCCCGTGTCGCACCCCGCGCCGGTCACCCCGCCCCCGCACCGGGCGCGCGGCCGGTCAGGCGTTCGTCAGCGACAGCTGGTCCGCGACCACCACCCCGTCGTGCAGGACCGTGCGGTCGGTGCCGCGGTCCATGACGGCGCTGGTCGGGGTCTCGCCGTCGACCAGCAGGAGGTCGGCGCGGTCGCCGACCGCGAGTCCGGGCCGGTCCGCGGTCCCCTTCAGCCGGGGCACCTCGTGGCTCATGATCGAGGCCCCGCCGAGGGTCGCGACGGCCAGGGACATCTCGATCAGGTCGTCGCGCCGGAAGTTGTTGACGAAGGCGAGCTGCCAGGTGCGGTCGAGCATGTCGCAGTTGCCGTAGGGGCTCCAGTAGTCGCGCTGCCCGTCCTCGCCGAGGCCGATCCGCACCCCGGCCTCCACCAGGTCCACCAGCGACAGGTGCCCGCGGCCGGACGGCGCCACGGTGGCCATGGCGATGTCGAGTTCGGCGAACTCGTCGATGATGCGGCGGCTGACGGACTCGCCGACCGAGCCGAGTTCGTAGGCGTGCGACATCGTGACCTTGCCCTGCATGCCGAGGGCCCGGGTGCGCTCGATGACCAGGTCGGTGGAGAACACGCCCAGGTGGCCGGGCTCGTGCAGGTGGATGTCGACCTCGACCTGGTACTTCTCGGCCAGGCCGAACACGATGTCCAGGTGCCGCTTGGGGTCGCGGTCCAGGGTGCAGGGGTCGATGCCCCCCATGACCTCCGCGCCCGCCTTCAGCGAGGCCTCCAGGTAGTCGACGGTGCCCTCCTCGCGCAGGATGCCGGCCTGCGGGAAGGTCATGATCTGGACGTCGGCGCGGCCCGCGAACTTCTCCTTCGCGGCCACCACGGCCTCGAACTTCTCCAGCTTGCAGTCCACGTCGACCTGCGCGTACGAACGCACCCGCGTCGTCCCGCGGGCGATCATCCGCTCCAGCGTCCCGGCGACGCGTTCGGCGAGCGGGACCTCGGCCGAACGCCAGTGGTCCCGGTCGTTCATCGTCATCGTCCACACGCCCGGGCCGCCGGTGTGCGGCCGGAACGGCAGGCCGATCCTGGTGGAGTCGAGGTGGACGTGCACGTCGCTGAACGACGGCAGCAGCAGCCTGCCGCGGCCCTCGACCACCTCCCCCTCGGGGCGGGCGGCGGGGTCGTGCGGGCGGATCCCGGCGATGCGGGAACCGGAGAGTTCGACGTCGCTGGGCTCGCCGCCCCAGGGGCGGACGTTGCGGATCAGCACGGTTGTCGTCACCTTTCAGTGGTGTGGTGGTGGCAGGCAGTGGCGCCGCCCGGCACGGTGTCGGCGCACAGGCGGGCGCGTTCCGGGTCCAGGCGTGGCCGCAGGTGGCAGCGTGAGCGGAACACGCAGCCGGAGGGAGGGTCGGTGGGGCTGGGCAGGTCGCCGGTCAGCCGGATGCGCCCGCCGCGGTCCGCGTCGGGGTCCGCCCGGGGGACGGCCGACAGCAGCGCCTGGGTGTAGGGGTGCCGCGGCGCGTCGAACACCTCGCGGGTGTCCCCGTGCTCCATGATCCGGCCCAGGTACATCACGGCGACGCGGTGGGCGAAGTGCTTGACGACGGACAGGTCGTGGGCGATGAACACGTAGGCGACGCCGGTGTCCCGCTGGATGTCCTCCAGCAGGTTGATCACCTGGGCCTGCACCGAGACGTCCAGCGCGGAGACCGGTTCGTCGCAGATGATCAGTCGCGGGCCCAGGGCCAGTGCCCGGGCGATGCCCACGCGCTGCTTCTGGCCGCCGGAGAACTCGTGCGGGAACCGGTTGTAGTGGTCGGGGCGCAGCCCGACCCGGTCCATCAGGTCCCGCACCGCGGCCTTGACGCCGCCGCGCGGGGTGATCCGCTGGGCCAGCAGCGGGGCGGCGATCGCGCTGCCCACGGACTGGCGCGGGTTGAGCGAGGAGGACGGGTTCTGGAAGACCATCTGCACCTGCCGCCGGTACTCCTGGAGGTCGGAGCGGCGCAGCTCGGAGATCTCCCGGCCGTCCAGCCGGATGCTGCCGGAGGTGGGCTCCAGGAGCCGCATGAGCATGCGTCCGGTGGTGGACTTGCCGCAGCCCGACTCCCCCACCAGGCCGAGGGTCCGGCCGGCGTCGACCGAGAAGCTGACGCGGTCGACGGCCTTGACGCCGCCGCCGGAGCGGAAGGCGCCGGAGCGGGCCGGAAAGTGCTTCGTCAGGTCGGTCACCTGGAGCAGCTGCGTCATCGGAGCGCCTCTCGGGCCGGTTGCGGGTGGGTCAGGTGGCAGCGCGAGGGGTGCGCCCCGGGTCCGGTCAGGCCGGGCCGGCGGGTGTGGCAGGCGCCGTCGGGCACGAGGCGGGTGTGCGGGCACCGGTCGGCGAACAGGCAGCCCTCGGGCAGGTCGAGGAGCGAGGGCGGGAAGCCCGGGATCGGGCGCAGCCGCTCACCGGCGCCCGTCAGCGACGGCATCGACGCCAACAGGCCCTGGGTGTACGGGTGTCGGGGCATCCTGAACAGGTCGGTGACGGTGGCCCGCTCGACGCAGAGCCCGCCGTACATCACCACGACCTGGTGGCACACCTCGGCGACCACGCCGAGGTCGTGGGTCACCAGGATCACCGCGGTGCCGGTCTCGGCCTGCAACTCGCCGAGCAGGTCGAGGATCTGCGCCTGCACGGTCACGTCCAGCGCGGTCGTGGGCTCGTCGGCGATCAGCAGTTCCGGTTCGCAGACCAGGGCCATGGCGATCATCGCGCGCTGGCGCATGCCGCCGGAGAACTCGTGCGGATAGGCGTCGTAGCGCTTCCTCGGGTCGGGGATGCCGACCCGGCCGAGCATGTCGACGGCGGCGGCCGCCGCGGCCTTCCTGCTCACGGTGTTGTGCACCCGGTAGGCCTCGGCGACCTGGACGCCGACCGGGTAGAAGGGGTGCATCGCGGACAGCGGGTCCTGGAAGATCATCGCGATCTTCTTGCCCCGGTAGGCGCGCATCCGCGCCTCGGTCAGCGCGTTGAGGTCCTGCCCGTCGAGCAGGATCTGCCCGGTGACGGTGGCCGAGGTGTCCTTGAGCAGGCCCATGAGCGCCTGGCTGGTGACGGTCTTGCCGGAGCCGGACTCGCCGACGATGCCGACGGTCTCCCCGCGTGACAGGGTCAGGTCCATGCCGTTGACGGCGTGGACGAGGCCGTCGTCGGTCGGGAAGGTCACCGTCAGGTCGCGGATGTCCAGCAGGGGCGCGGCGGGTGGTGTGGTGGTCATCAGGCAGCCCTCACTCGCGGGTCGATGACGGCGTAGACGGCGTCGACCACCACGTTGGAGACGATGATGAAGAACGCGGCCACCATCGTGATGGCCATGATCACGGGCAGGTCGCCCGACTGCGCGGCGTGCACCGCGGTGAAGCCGACCCCGGGGACGGAGAAGATCTGCTCGGTGAGGACGGCGCCGCCCAGGAGCAGGCCGATGTCCAGTCCGAGCATGGTGACGATGGGGGTGATGCCGGCCCGCGCGCCGTGGCGCAGGACGATGCCGGGCCGGGCCAGGCCCTTGGCGCGCGCCGTGCGCATGAAGTCCTCGCCGAAGGTCTCCAGCATGCTGCTGCGGGTGACGCGGATGTACTGCGCGCTGGACAGCACGGCCAGCGCCACCCAGGGCAGCAGGTAGTTGAGGAACCAGGCCCCCGGGCCGGCGGGCCCGAACGGCGAGGAGATGGCGTTGGTGGTGAACGGCAGTACGTGCAGCGTGCTGACGAAGACCAGCAGCAGCAACAGGCCGGTCACCGGGATGGGCAGGGACACCCCGACCGAGGCGGCGCCCACGATCAGCTTGTCGGTGAACCGGCCCTTGCGCAGCGCGGCGAGCAGGCCCAGGCCGACGCCGGCCACGGTCCACAGCACGATCGCGCCGCCGGCCACCGACAGGGTGTAGGGCAGGGCCCGCGCGAGGACGGCCGTGACGTCCTCGTTGGTCTGGAAGGACTTGCCGAGGCAGGGCCACTGGCACAGGGTCTCGGTGCCGGGGGCGCCGATCATCCGGCCGTGCAGCAGGCCGGACATGTAGTCGGCGTACTGGGTCAGGAACGGCTTGTCCATTCCGAGGGCGACCCGGGCCTCGGCCACCCGGGCGGGGGTGCACTCCTGGCCGCAGGCGGCCGCGGCCGGGTCGGAGGGGCCGAGTTGGAACAGGCTGAACGTCACGAAGCTGATGACGAGCAGCAGGGCGATCATCGCGGCGCAGCGCCGCAGCAGGAATCCGGTCATCAGCGTTCGACTCCCACGGCCGACAGGTCGATGCCGCCGAAGAAGTAGCCCACCTGCGCGCCGCGGATCTTCGAGCCGACGACGCTGTTGGTGTAGGTGCGCACCAGCGGGACCAGCGGGTAGTCCTGCATGGCGCGGTCGAACAGGGTCGCCCACTTCCTGCCCAGTTCCTCGCTGGTGCCGTTGGTGCCCCGCAGCTCGTACATGGCCCGGGAGACCTCGGGGTCGTAGTAGCGCGGGATGTTGGAGAAGCCGTAGGTCGTGCCGTCCACGCTGGGGCCGAGGTTGGGGTCGACGGTGGTGCGGACGGAGCCGCTGTCGGCGCCGCCGCACCAGCCGCTGCGGGCGATGTCGGGCATCTGGTCGCCGGCGAGGGTCGTGAAGTAGTTGGCCGCCGGGATGGGGCGCAGCTCCAGGTCGATGCCGATCTGCTTGAGGTTCTGCTGCAGGGTGGTGCCGATGTTCTTGTAGCGGGGGCTGCTGTCGGCGTAGCCGTAGACGAGCTTCTTGGGGACGGTCCTGCCCTCCAGCAGCTTCCTGGCCTCCTCCGGGTTCGGCTTGCCGGACGGGTCCAGGGCGGTGTGCTGTTCGACGTAGCCGCGCTGTGCCGGGTTGATGTACGACTGGGTGAGCTGGCCGAACCGGTTGCCGCCGTACTGCAGGTGCATGGCGGCGCGGTCGATGGCCAGGGCGATGGCCTTGCGGACCTGCGGGTCCTCGATCGTGCGGGTGTTGAGGTCCAGGACGTCGGTGCAGCCGAGGAGGCCGGCCGCGGTGCGCTTCTTCACCTCGGGGGTGTTGAGCTGGGAGGCGTCGGACACCTGGAGGCCGCCGTTGCTGTCCAGGGTGATGGCCGTCGGGTCGGAGTCGGCGAGCAGCTGCTGGCTGACGGTGGCCTGCGCGGTGGAGAGGCTGAAGGTGAAGGTGTCCGGCAGGGCGGGCCGGTTGGGGTCGGTGGCCGGGTCCCACTGCTCGTTGCGGACGAGCTGCATCGAGCGGCCGCGCTGGTACGACTTGATCTTGTACGGGCCGGAGGAGACGGGGTGGTTGGTGTAGTCGAGTCTGGTGTCCGCGCCGCTGGGCACCGGCGCCGTGTTCGAGCGGGAGACCAGCGCCGGGAACTCGGCGAAGGGCTGCTTGAGGTGGAAGACGACGGTGCGGTCGTCCGGGGTGTCGATGCCCTTGAAGTCGCCGCCGGTGTACGGGCCCTTGTAGGTGTCGTCGGCGAGCGCGGAGTTCAGCTCCTGCGGGGCCTGGGTGTAGACGTCGCGCGCGTAGGTGCGTTCGACGCCGTACTTGACGTCCTTGCTGGTGATCGGGGTGCCGTCCTCGAACTTCAGGCCTTCCCGCAGGGTGTACGTCCAGGTCAGGCCGTCCTCGGACTGGGTGCCGAGGTCGGTGGCGAGGTCCGGCACGATCGTGGGCGGCTGTCCCGCCGTCTCCTTGGCCATGGTCAGCGTGCGGTAGTACAGCTGGCCCACGTTGGCGGTCTGCACGTAGTTGCTGTTGCCGGGGTCGAGCGTCTGGAAGTCCGTCGACATCAGGACGTTGACGTTGCCGCCCCTGGTGTCGAAGCCCTTGCCGACGTGGACGGGGTCGAAGGTGCCGCCCACGGCTCTGGCGGCGCCGGAACCGGGGGCGGGCTTGCTGCCGCTGCAGGCGGTCAGGGCCATCGCGGCGGTCAGGGTCAGGGCAACCGCGGCTGCTGTGCGTCGCTGCACTGCGTCTCCTCAGGTACAGGTGGGGGAAGTGGGAGGGACGTCGGACGCCTCGAACGGAGGGGGTCGAAGCGCGGGGGAAGTGGGTTCAGTGGCGGGAGGACTTGGGGTCCAGCGCGTCACGGACGGCGTCGCCGAGCAGGTTGAAGGCCAGCACCGTGATCACGAGCGCGCCCGCCGGGACGGCCAGGAACCACGGATCGGACAGGTACCAGTTGCCGGCCTGGGCCGCGTTGAGGATCTGCCCCCACGACGGCGTCGGGTCCTTGACGCCGACGCCGAGGAAGGACAGGGCGGCTTCCGCGGTGATGTTGGTGGGGATCAGCATGGTCGCGTAGACCAGCACGACGCCCATCACGTTCGGGATGATCTGCCGGAAGATGATGCTGCGCCGGGACGCCCCGTAGGCGCGGGCGGCGTCCACGAACTCCTGCTCCCGGAGGGACAGCACCTGTCCTCGCACGACGCGCGCCAGGTACGCCCAGCCGAAGAAGCCCAGGATGATCACCAGTGAGGCGACCGGCAGCAGGCTTCCGGAGTCGAGCGCGGTGCCGCCGAGGCGGGACTGCAGGATCGGGGTCAGCGACAGGACGAGCAGCAGGTGGGGGAAGGCGAGGAACAGGTCCATCACCCGGCTGATCACCATGTCGACCTTGCCGCCGAAGTATCCGGCGGCGGCCCCGATCACGGTGCCGAGGAACACCGAGACCACCGTGGACAGCAGCGCGATGACCAGTGAGATCCGGGCACCGTGGGCCATCCGCGCGAAGAGGTCGCGGCCCAGGCCCGGTTCGAGGCCCAGCCAGTGGTCGGGGGACGGGAACCGGTAGTACGTCAGCGGCAGGCCCGGGGTGTCGACCTCGTCGAGGTAGTCGGGCCCGGTCAGGGAGGTGTACGGGTCGTGGCCTTCGAGGGACGTCAACAGCGGGGCCAGGACCGCGAACAGGATGATCAGGGCCACGACGACCAGCGCGCCCACGGCGACGCGGCTGCGGCGGATCCGCAGCCACGCCGTGCCGAGGAGGGTGCGCGCGCCGGCCGGCTCCGCGGCGGGTTCCGGGGTCGTCGTGGCGGTCGGCGGTGAGGGGGTGGCCGGCTGCTGCGTGGCCGGCTGTTCGACAGGGGGCTCCGACCCGGCGGCGGGGGGCGTCCGGCTCGGCGGCACATGCGGATCCAACACGTCGGGTCCTCCGGCGCTTGGGGGTGGGGGGTGACCCGGACGGTATACCAAAATCAGGATTCGCCACCAGACCTGACAGCCATCAAAAAGTCGAGCCGCGTGTCGAGCGACGCCTCAGCCACCTCGCCAGGGCTGCCAAAAGCCGCTTCCACCTGCGTAGATGTGCGGCAGTGAGACGTCATCCAGCAGGCCGCGACAGAGTGCGCCGGATGTCACGATGCGGACGGCGGACACCTGCCCCTTCCTCACTTGGTATGCCAGCCTCTAGGTTGTCCGTACCCAACAACCCCCCCTCCCAGGAGGTCCCATGCGCACGCGCTGGCGCGCCCGTCACGTCCTCGCCCACCAGAACGGCGGCCACGCCCTGCTGCGCGACGGGGAGGTGGTGTGGGAGGACGACGTCATCGTCCACGTCGGCCGCGACTACGACGGCCCGGTCGACGTCGACCTGGACCTCGGCGAATCGCTCGTCATGCCCGGACTGATCGACCTCGACGCGCTCACCGACATCGACCACCTCGTCCTCGACTCCTGGCAGGCCCCCGGCCACGGCCGCGGCCTGCAGTGGTCCCAGGACTACTTCGACCACCGCCGCCACGACGTCTTCACCCCCGAAGAGCGGCGCACCGTCCGCGAGTTCGCCCTGGCACAACTGGCCCTGCACGGCATCACCACCTACATGCCGATCGCCTCCGAGGTGCACAGCTCCTGGGCCGAGCCGTACGACGAACTCGTGGCGATGGCCGAGACCTCCCGCCGCATCGGGCTGCGCGGCTACCTCGGGCCCGCCTACCGCTCCGGCGTCAACGTGGCGCTGCCGGACGGCAGTCGGGGCGTGGCCTTCGACGAGGAACGGGGCCGCGCCGGCCTGGACGACGCCGTCCGCTTCCTCGACCACCTCGACCACCTCGCGGACCCGCTGCTCACCGGCGTCCTGCTGCCGTGCCGCATCGAGACCCTGACCGCGGACCTGCTGCGCGAGACGGCGGCCGTCGCCAGGAGCCGCGACGTCCTCGTGCGGCTGCACGCCCTCCAGGGCACCCTGGAACGCGAACTGGTGGGCCGCCTGCACGGCACGACGCCCATCCGACTCATCGAGGACACCGGCCTGTTCGAGACCCGGCTGCTCATCCCCCACACCATGCTCGTCGACCGCCATCCGTCCGTGCACGGCGAGGACCGCGGCGACCTGGACCGGCTGGCCCGGGCCGGCGTGTCCGTCGTGCACTGCCCGCTGACCTCACTGCGCTACGGCTCGGTCCTGCACTCCTTCGGCGCCTACCGGGACGCCGGCGTGAACCTCTGCCTCGGCACCGACTCCTTCCCGCCCGACCTGGTCCGCGGCATGGACACCGGCGTGCACCTCGCGAAGCTCGTCGACGAGCGGTTCGACGCGGCCCCCGCCGAGCACTACGTCGAGGCCGCGACCCTCGGCGGCGCCCGCGCGCTGGGCCGCGCCGACCTGGGACGGCTCGAACCCGGCGCCCAGGCCGACCTCGTCGCCTTCGGCCTCGGAGACATCCGCGACGGCGTCCAGGACGACCCCGTCCGCACGTTCCTCCTCAGCGGCACCGCCCGGCAGGCGACCCACTCCGTCGTCGCCGGCCGGCCGGTCCTCGTGGACCGCGCGCTCCCCGGCGTCGACCTCCCCGCGCTCCGGCGCCGGGCCCAGCACCTCTTCGATAGGATGCGGGCGGCCTACAGCGAACGCGACATCATGCGCCGCGACGCCGACACCCTCTTCCCGCCGACCTTCCCCGACTTCCGGATCCAGGCATGACCGACGAACCCGCCACCTCGACACACGTGGACCGCGCCGTGGCGTGCATCCGAGCCGGGATCCACTCCGGCAGCCACCCGCAGGGGGCCCGGCTGCGCGAGCGCGAACTCTCCGAGGCCCTCGGCGTCTCCCGCATCCCGGTGCGCGAGGCACTGGTGCGGCTCGCCGCCGAGGGCCTCGTCGTCACCGAACCACGGCGTGGCGCCACCGTGCGCCGGCTCACCCTCAGGGACGTCGACGAACTCTTCGACCTGCGGCTGAGCCTGGAGGTGTTCGCCGCGGGCCGCGCCGCCGAACGCTGCGCCCAGGGGCACCACCATCCCGCGCTGCAGCAGATCATGGACCGGGCCGAGGAAGCGACCCTGCGCGACGACGCCGCCGACATCGCCGCCGAGAACACCGCCTTCCACGCCGAGATCATCACCATGACCGGCAACCGGCTGCTGCAGGCCTCCCTCCAGCCCTCCCTCGGCCTGATGCACTGGCTGTTCCGCCTCACCTCCACCGAGGCCGGCCCGCGCCTGCACTGCGAGGAGCACCGGGAGATCTGCCGCGTCATCTACTCGGGCCGGCCCAGACTCGCCGAAGCGCTCACCTACACCCACATCGACGTCCGCCGCGAACCGGTGCTCCAGGCGCTCTCGGAGGTGCTCCCGCCCGCGTAGCGGCTCACCACCCCCGTAGCGGCCGGCCGCCGGTGACGGCGGTCGCGCCCGTACGGCCGCGGGGTCAGCCGGCCTTCGCCCGCTCGGTCCCGCGGCCGCCCGACAGCGCCACCACGAGCGCCAGCAGCACCAGGCAGATGCCGCCGAGCACCCACAGGACGGTGTGGAAGGCGCCGTCGTAGGCATGGACCAGGAGGTCGGTGAAGCTGCCGCGCTGCGCCTCGGCGACCTGTCCGGCCGGGCCGGAGATGTTGCCGCTCGCGACCGTCCCGGCGACGGTGGCCGGGTCTCCGGCACCGGCCTGGCCGGCGATGCCGTCGCGCGTCCTGCCGCCGATGACGGTCGCGAGCAGCGAGCCGTAGACGGCCACGGCGACGGCCTCGCTGCCGAGGCGCATGGTGTTGAGGAAACCGGCGGCCATGCCCGCCCGCTCCGGGGCGACGAGTTCCAGGGCCTGGCCGTCGACGAGGCCGGCCGCGAGGGCGTAGCCGGCGCCGGTGACCAGCATCGGCGGGGCGACCAGCCAGAGGCTCACTCCGGGCTCGAAGAGCTGGAGGCCGACGACGCCGACCACCAGGAGGACCAGGCTCAGGCGGGTGATGCCCCGCGCGGAGACGCCCTTGGCGACGAGCTTGGCGGCCACCAGGGGGAGGACCAGCATCGGGACCGTCAGCATCAGCATGATCGCACCGGCCGCGCCACTGGAGTAGCCGCCGGCCGCGGTGAGGTAACTCGGAAGGTAGGTCAGCATGGTGACGAAGCCGAAGGAGCCGGCCACCGGCACCAGGCAGAGCGCCAGGAACCGGCGGTTTGCGACGATGCCCAGGTCCAGCATCGGGTGCGCCGTGCGCTTCTCCACCGCGGCGAAGAGCGCGAGGACGACGATCGTGCCGGCGAACAGGCCGAGCACGCCCGGCCCGGCCCAGCCCCACTGCGAGCCCTGCGCGATGCCGGTGGTGAGCAGCAGCATGGCGAGGACGAACAGGGCGGAGCCGAGGACGTCGACGCGCGTGCCCGCGGTGCGGGTCTCCTGAACGGCGCGGCCCATCGTCGGGACGGCGAGCAGGACCAGGGCCAGCACGATCACGTGCACGGCGAACACCCAGCGCCAGCCGGCGCTCTCGACCAGCACGCCGGACAGTGACGGGCCGAAGGAGACTCCGAGGCCGGCGACGGTGCCGAAGAGTGCGAAGGCCCGGCCTCGGGCGGGGCCGTCGAAGACGGTGGAGAGCAGCGCCGCGCCGCAGGAGAAGATCGCGGCGCCGCCGATGCCGGCCAGGGCGCGGGCGACGTCCAGCAGGATCACGTCGCCGGCGAAGACGCTGACCAGCGAGGCGGCCGCACAGATCGTGGCACCGAGGGCGAAGGCGCGGACGCGACCGATGATGTCGGCGACGGACCCCCAGGCGAGGGTGAAGCACGCGAACGCCACGTTGAAGGCGTTGACGACCCATTGCAGGGGCACCAGGCCGGCGTCGAGGTCTGAGCCGATGTACGGCAGCGCCACACCGGTGCCGGAGATGGACGTGGGGACGACGAAGACGGCCAGCAGGACGGCGGCCAGGATCAGCGTCTGCCGTCGGCGCCCTGACGCCTGGGGTCCGGCGTCCTCCCCGGCGAGGGGGGATTCGGTCTGTGCAGCCATGGTGGGGAAGCTCCCGTTCCGGAGGGCTCCGAACCTTAGGTTCGGTTTTTGTCGAACCTAAGGTTTTCAGGCGGCAGAGGTATCATGCAAATCGAACCTGGCCCACGGCTGCGGCCGGCGAGCGACGGAGAGGCGGAGCCATGGTCGACGCGGAAGGCCACCCGAGCCGGGACGAGATGGAGCTCCCTACGGTCCTGAACGCCCTGTCGGACCCCTTGCGGTACCGGATCGTCCAGGAGTTCGCGGGACTTCCGGAGGGCACCGAACGGACCTGCCTGTCCTTCGGACTGGAGGTCTCGAAGTCCACCCTCAGCCACCACTTCCGAGTCCTGCGCGAATCCGGGCTCGTCCAGCAGATCGACCGGGGCAACAGCAGGAAGGCGCACCTGCGCCGGGAGGACCTGGAGGCGCGCTTCCCGGGACTGCTCGCCCTGATCGGCCAGAACCCGCCGCCCCCGGCGGAGCCGAGCGGGCGTCCCGCACGCCCGGCACGGGGAGCCTGACCCCGGGCCGGAAGGTCGCCCCGGGGTCGACCGGGTTCCCACCCGAGGGCGTCGCGCTGCGGAAAAGTACGCCAACAGACGTATCCCGTACCGGAATTCGGCCATCGAAGCGACATGCGTCCCGCACGGGCGACGACCTTCGGCCCGCACCGACAGCTCGGTGAGGAACTGTCGATGCGGGCCGCCGTGGGCGCCTGGAGGTCAGATCCGGGTGGAGAGCGGGACGGACACCTGCTTCATCCAGGCCCCCGTCGCGAAGTCACGGGCCCTGATGACGACGCGGTCGCGGTGGACGTCCACCTGGAGGCCCTGGTTGAAGTGCCCCGGGACGGTGACCTCGCCGCCCTGCCCGTTGTCGGCGAAGCCGGTCTGGACGGCGCCGGTGTTGATCACCGAGAAGCCGTCGAGGTTGGCGGTGCCGGGCACGACGCGGCGCACGTACCAGTCGGAAAGGGTGAGGTCCCAGTGGGTGTGGCCGCTGAAGAGGAACACGTCGCGGTGGCGCCCGAGCAGGCCGAGGAGGCGGTCCGGCTGGAGGTAGTCGCTCATGTAGATCTTGCTGCGGGTGCCGGAGACGGTGTTGGGCAGCGGGTGGTGGGTGATCACCATGACCGGCTTCCGGCGCCGGGTCCAGTACTGGAGGCGCTCCTCCAGCCACTGGAACTGGGCGTCGCTGATCCACACCTCGTCCCACAGGGCCTTGTCGTGGAAGTGCATGTAGCGCTCGGTGCCCAGCGTCAGCACGGGGATGCCGCCGAAGGTCGTCTCCGCGTAGATCGAGGAGCGCTTGGCGAAGCGGTAGAAGCTGCGGAAGAGGGAGTCCTCGGTGGTGCCGTTGGGCCAGGTGCTCTGGGCGAGCGTGTTCGGGTCGGACCACTTGGGGACGTAGAACTCGTGGTTGCCGATGGCCCAGGCGATCTCGCGGGGCTTGGGGCCCTGGTCGAGGACCTTCTGCACCTCGGCGTACTCGAAGTCGTAGCCGCGCGGCGTGATGTCACCGGCGACGGCCAGGCCGGTGGAGCGCGGGTTGGTGGCCTTGATGTCCTTGAGGGCCTGGGCGAAATCGCCGAGGTCGCCCTGGATGTCGCTGATGACGTTGAACGACGTCACCAGACCGCCGTTGCCGTCGCCGCCCTTGCCCTGGTCGTTGTCGTCGCCCTGGCCGTTGCCCCGGCCTGAGTCCGCCGAGGCGGTCCCCTGGGCGAGGCCTCCGAGGATCAGTGCTCCGGCGGTGGCGCCGAGCAGAGATCTGCGTTCCATGGCTCATTTCCTTTCACCTGCGCACGGGCCGGAGGGGTGGCCGGACCCGCACTTTGGACCAGACCCGTTATCAATATGCGATCAACCGGGACCTCCGGTGAACGGGCAGGTGAACAGCCCCTGACGGCTGGCCGAGCCCCGGGGAGGCGCCGAGCCGATCGCCGCCTCCGTTCTTTTCACCAACGGCAGTGGAATCGGCCCGATCCCGGCGAATTCGCCCGCCTCACCTGTCAGGACGGACTCTTCACCGGCTTCCGAAGCGTCGGCGCCCACCAGGCCCGTCGAGCGCCACCAGCCACCGACCACAGGTGCGGAAGGAGGATGCCGAAGGCTGCCCCGAAAATCCGGATGCCTCCCCCCGACCGACCCGGTAACGTGCGCCGGTATGGCATCGAACCTGGAACGCCCGCCACGCCAAGCGGACGAACGGACCGCGCTCATCGGCTGGTTGGACCTGCAACGGCAGATCCTGCGCTGGAAGTGCGAGGGGCTGGACGACAAGGACGCGCACCGCGCCGTCATCCCGACCTCCCCGGCCATGACGATGGCCGGTCTCGTCTCCCACATGCGCTGGACCGAGCACATCTGGCTGGAGGTGGTGTTCCTCGGCGGCGACAAGAAGCAGAACCCCGCGTTCGACGAGTCGCGCGAGAACGCCGACTGGCACACCGGCGGCCGGCCGCTCGCCGAGCTCCTCGCCGAGTACGAGGCCCAGTGCGCCCGCAGCAACGAGATCGTCGCCGCGGCCTCCCTGGACGACCTCGGCCGCCACCCCGACTTCCGCGACGGCAGCGCCAACCTCCGTTGGATACTGATCCACCTCATCGAGGAGACCGGGCGGCACGCGGGGCACGCGGACATCGTCCGTGAGCTCGTCGACGGCACCAAGGGCTACTACTAACTAGGGCCTGTCCGGGAGCCGGCGCGGCGGCACCGCCGGACCGGCGACCCGGGTCAGTGCCTCCAGTGCCTCCAGTTCCGAAGGCCGGGCACCGTGCGCGGTGAGATAGGCCGGGATCGAGCCGTGGTGGCTGCGGATCCAGACCAGCGCCCGCCGCAGATGGCCGGCGGCGACCGGTCGGCTGCCGTGCCCTGCGGTGGTGGCGGAGGTCTCGGCGCTCAGGCCCAACTCGGCGTTCGTCCGCAGGAAGTCCCCGGTGACCTCGGCTTCGGTCGCGCCCAGCAGCGTCTGGATCACGGCGATCACCACGCCGGTCCGGTCCTTCCCCGAGGCGCAGTGCACCAGGACGGCAGGACCACCGGGCGCGATGAGCCCGCGGAGGACCGCGACCGCGGACCTCCCGGCGTGCTCGGCCATCGCCGGGTAGAGCTCCAGCTGGTCGTCCGGCCAGCGCTGCTCGGCGAACACCGGGGCGTGCACGTACGCGAGGCCGGTGCCGTGCAACGCGTCCGGCCCGGCCGCGACCTCGGGGAGGCTGCGCAGGTCCACGACCGTGCGCACGCCCAGGCCCTCCAGGGACTGGGCGCCGCCGGCGGCCAACTCGCGCAGCGCGCCGGAGCGGTAGAGCAGGCCCTCGCGCAGGGAGCCGACTCCCCCGGCGTCCCGGAAGTTCCGCACACCGGCGACGCCGCCCCGCACCGCGCCGCTTCCCGCCTCGTCCACGATCATGCCGCCACGGTAGCCCCCCAGGGGACGGCTCAGTCGTGGAGGGTGACGCCGGGCAGGGGCCGGCCCTCGGCGTCGAACAGCGGGGTGCCGCAGAAGCAGTGCTCGCCGGCCAGCGTCTCGGTCGACGGCAGCTCCCAGACCAGCATCTGCGAACAACCCGGGCAGTCCAGGCTGACCAGGGCCGCGTCGGACTCCGAGCCCCAGGGCCGCACCGGGAGGCCCTGGTACGTCAACCCGGCCGACTCGTGCTCACCGGCCGGCGCGACCAGGACCTCGTAGGCGTCGGTGCCGCTGTCCCACACCAGGAGGGCGCAGCCCAGCTCCGCCAGCACACCGGCCAGATGATCGAGCTGGCGGACCGGGAGGTCGCCGCGGCGCAGCGCCGGGTCCGCCTCGGCCTCCCGGCGGACGGCGTCGGTGTCGACACCCGTCGGCTGCGCCCCGAAAGCCCGCACCCGGCCGGCCACGAACGCCGCCAGCACGCCCGGCTCGTCCTCACCGCTCCAGTCCATCGTGAACATCACACGGTCGACCCCGACGCCGCCGGCCCGTTCACCGGGGGTCAGTACCAGGTGCTCCAGCTTTTCCAGTGCTTCGGCTTCCGTCACGGCGGTCACGCTACCAACCGCCGGGCGCCGGATGGTGTCCGGGCCCGCACGGATACCGGGGCGCGGCCCGCCCGGGGAGAGCGTGTCCGGTCAGGCGTCGAGCACCTGGCCGTCGCGCCTGACGACCGGTCCCTCCGTAGACCACGGGAACTCGATCCAGTCGTCGGTCCGCTTCCACACGTACTCGCACTTCACCAGGGAGTGCGCCTTCTCGTAGATGACGGCGGACCGGACCTCGGCGACGTGGTCGAGGCAGAAGTCGTGCACCAGCTTCAGGGTCTTGCCCGTGTCGGCGACGTCGTCGGTGATCAGGACCTTCTTGTCGGTGAAGTCGATCGCGGCGGGCACCGGCGCCAGCATGACGGGCATGTCGAGAGTGGTGCCCACGCCCGTGTAGAACTCGACGTTCACCAGGTGGATGTTCTTGCAGTCCAGCGCGTACGCCAGACCGCCCGCCACGAACACTCCGCCGCGGGCGATGCTCAGGACGAGGTCGGGCTCGAAGCCGTCGTCGGCGATCGTCTGCGCGAGCTCGCGCACCGCCCGCCCGAAGGTCTGGTAATCCAGGGTCTCTCGCACATCAGTCACGGCGATCAGTGTCCTTGACCGCCGGCCGGGTGGCGAGCACCGGCACGCTCGGGACCGGAAGTGTGGCGCTTCACACGCCGGCGGCACGTCCGGTCAGCGCGCGGGCTCCAGCACGAAGACGGGAATCACCCGGTCCGTCTTCTCCTGGTACTCGGCGTACGGCGGATACGCGGCGACCGCGCGCTCCCACCACTCGGCCCGCTCGTCCCCGGTGACCTCACGGGCCGTCATGTCCTGGCGTTCGGGCCCGTCCTGGAGCTCCACGTGCGGGTCGGACGTGATGTTGAAGTACCACTCCGGGTGCCGGGGGGAGCCGCCCTTCGAGGCCACGGCCGCGTACCGCCCCTCGTGCTCCACGCGCATCAACGGGGTCTTGCGGATCCTGCCGCTCTTCGCGCCGCGCACCGTGAGGATGATCACGGGCAGGCCCGTGTCCAGGAGCGTTGTCCCCTGCGTCCCGCCCGAGCTCTCGTACAGTTCGACCTGATCGCGCACCCACTGTGCCGTACTCGGCTCGTACTCGCCCTCAAGCGGCATCGCGTTCTCCTCGTCGTCACGTCTTGAAGTGCGGTGCCCAGCAGTCGGCCGGGTGAAACGCCGGGCGCCCACGACCAACGGCGACGAGGATCGTCGGGGCCCTTGTTCCCACTCCGGTCGCGGACACCTCCCGGGCGAGGAAGCATATCCGGCCCCGGCGCCGCCGGCCCGCGTTCGCCCCTCGACTCGCGCGGCGAGGACCGCTTCACCGGTGAGAGCCCCGAACCACCGCCACGGGTACGCAATCCGCCGTACACCCGCTGCCCACGTCCCCGCCGTCCGGCCGGGGCCCACGAGCTCCCGTCCTCCCCGGAGGGGATGCGCCGCTACCCCCTGCGGGTGACACCGTCTCAGCCTTCGCGGCGAGGCATGAACGGCCTTGCCCGGCCTACCGTCTGTGCATGAACAGACTCCGTCGCGCCGCCGTGGCCACCGCCCTCGCCCTCGTCCTGCCGTTACCGATCGCCGGGGCGAGTTCGGCGCTCGCGGCACCCGCGCCCGCAGCCGCCGACCTCACCGCGACCCCCGCCTCTGCCGCGCCCGCCGAGGAGGCGTCCGCCGCACAACCCGACCTGCCCCGGCCCACGGGGCGGCACGCCGTCGGCCGCAGCACCCTGCACCTCGTCGACGGGAACCGCCCGGACCCGTGGGTGCCGTCCGCGGGGGCACGGCAGCTGATGGTCTCGATGTACTACCCGGCCCGCCCCGGGACGGGCGGCCCCGCGACCCCGTACCTCACCGCGGACGAGGCCCGGCTGCTGCTGGACTTCCAGGCGCCCGGCGGCAACCTGCCGTCCGAGGCGATCACCGGCCTCCGCCCGTGGGCGCGCACCGACGCGAGCCCGGCGCCGGGCAGGTTCCCGCTCGTCGTCCTCTCCCCCGGCTTCACGCTCCCGCGCGCCACCCTCACCGGCCTCGCCGAGGACCTGGCGAGCCGCGGGTACGTCGTCGCCGCCGTCGACCACACCTACGAGACCTCCGGCACCACCTTCCCGGACGGGCGCACCCTGACCTGCGCCGTCTGCCAGGACCTCGACGACACCAAGATCGCGGCCGTCCCCCCGAGCCGGGCCAAGGACATCTCCTTCGTCCTCGACCGGCTGACCGGCCCCCGCCCCGCCTGGCCGCACGCCCGCATGATCGACCGGGACCGGATCGGCATGGCCGGGCACTCCATAGGCGGCAACTCCGCGGCCAGCACCATGGCCGCCGACCGGCGGATCCGCGCCGGGATCAACATGGACGGCAAGTTCTTCGACCCCTTCCCCGCCGCCGGGCTGGACGGCCGACCCTTCCTGGTGCTCGGCACCCAGTCCGTCCACAACCCCTCGGGCTGGGACACCAGTTGGAACACCGCCTGGTCCCGCATGGACGGCTGGAAGCGCTGGCTGTCCGTGACCGGATCCAACCACGGGAGCTTCACCGACGGCCCGCTCATCGAGGCCCGCGCGGGCCTGACCGACCCCGAGGCGACGCTCGCCCCGCTGCGCGCCGAGAACATCACCCGGGCCTACGTCGGCGCCTTCTTCGACCTGCAACTGAAGGGCGTCCCCCAGCGACTGCTCGATCGCCCGTCGCCGGCCTACCCGGAGGTCGTCTTCCAGCGGCCCTGACGAGGCGCCGGAATCCTTACCGCTGAGGCCTGACCGGCAACCCCCTTCCGGCCGGAGGACTGACCGTTCTCTGGAATAGTGGGGGCATGACGGATACGGGGGGTCGGGAAGGCCTGCGCGAAGGGCGACGGAGGCGGCTGGTGGCCGCCGTGATCTCGCTCGGCGCGCTGGGGATCGGTGTCATCCACACCGTCAGGCCGGATCTGAAGATCGACGGTGCGACGCTGGCCCTGGCCGCGATCGCCGTGGTCCCGTGGCTGGGCGACCTCTTCGAGAGCATCGAACTGCCCGGCGGCGCCAAGTTCCAGTACCGGCAGTTGCAGGAGCGCGTGGAAGCCGTCGAACAGCAGGCCGCGGAGGCTCAGCAGGCAGGGGACGACGCGAGCCGCCAGGCCCGGGTGGCCCTGGTGGCCGGCGGTGAGGGCATCCGCGGCGCCGAGGTGGAGGAGGAGGTCGGCCGTCTCGTCGACGAGTTCACGGACCTGCGGCGCAGTGAGCCGTCGGGGCCGGCGCGGACCTACCGGCAGGAGCTGATCTTCGCCGAGTTGGCCAGGCTCACGCCTCTGGTGGACGACTACGACACTGCCTCCGCTCTCGGCTCCGCCGACGGCGGGGCCCGGCTGGCGGGCTACGCCCGCCTGTACGCCCGGCCGGAGGAGGAGTTCCTGCCGACGCTCGTCGAGGCGGCGGTTTCCGAGGGACTCGCGTTCAACCAGTACTGGGCCTTCCATGCGGTCGGTTCGATCGTCGACGCCATCGGGCCGGGAAACGTACGGCTCGGTACGGTGCGGCGCCTGCGCTCGTGCCTTCCCGCACTTCCGCAGGGCAGTGACCGCATCCGGGCGCTGACGGCGGTCCTCAGGCGGCTGGACGGCGCGGTGGGCTGACGGCTCCTCTCCCCGGGGCCGTACCCGAGCCGGATCGGCGGCCCCGGCGCGGCCGCCCCCCGCCCGCCGTCGTCACGGGATGGCGACGATGTGAGTCCACGATGTCCCGGGCTATGCGGGCATCACCCCGTGGATGCGGGAGAGGGTGAACATCCGCTCGTCGTTCCGCAGGTGGCACCAGGCGTGGAGGTAGGGGTCGTCCAGTTCGAGTCGGTCGAGCGTGCGGACGGTCATGTTGCCCGACGTGGCCACGTACTCGATCGTGACGGCCTGACCGTTGTGGACGGCGTGGGCCAACTGGCGGACATCGGTGAAGGAGAGGTTGCGCGCGCAGGCGGCGATGATCTCCTCGGTGTCGGTGTCGTAGGGGCGGCCGTCACCCGGGGCGGGTTCCGGAAGCTCCTGCGGGGCGCCCCGCAGACGGGTGGCGAGGGCGCGCAGCTCGGTGCCGGTCCGAACGTCCGCGGTCCGAACGTCCGAGGTGCGGTCGTCCGTCCGGCGCGGGCGGAGCCCGCCGCTGGAGGGGCGCGGGGGCGGGACCGGGCTCGCCGCGCGGGGGCGCTGGGCCCGCTCGATGCGGACGGACCCGTCGGGCTTCTCGGCGACGGGGGCGTAGCCGGCGGACCGCAGCGCCGCGAGCGTCTTGTCCGGCGGGGTCCGGCTGATCAGCACCGTCGGTGCCAGCTGCCGCAGCCCGAGCTGGGCGAGCTTGCGGTGCGCGGCCAACTCGGCCAGGAGGGCGGGCTCCTCGCCGTGGATCACGCAGGCCGCGGCGACCACGCGCACCCGGCCGTGGCCGCGCGCGGTGTCGTGGATCAGGTACGAGAGCGGCTGAGGGAGCGGCTCGACCGCGACGGCGGCCAGATCGGCCGTCAAGGCCTCGGGGGTCAGGCCCGCGTCGAGGGCACGGCGGACGGCGGCCGGGCTGAACCGCCAGACCGACGCCGCACCGCTGCTCTCCCGGACCGCGACGGAGTCCAGCAGCGCGAGGAGGTGCGCCGACGGCGTGCCGGAGACCACGGCGGTCAGATCGCTGCCGAAGCGGGCGGTCCCGCTGGCGGCGGGCAGCAGTCGTCGGCAGACGTCCGTCAGGGCTTCGGAGTCGTCGGCGGCGAGGGCGGCCCCGATCGGGGACACGGCCCCGAGGGCGAGCGCGCCGAGCAGTTCCGCCTCCCGGATCAAGGTGGCGAACGACGTGACGTCCTGCGGGAGTTCGTCGGCGAGCGGGCGGAGCCACCCGAGCAGATCCCCCAGGTCCGCGGAGTTCGCCGCGCCTTCGCCGGCCGGGAGCCGCGACGCGGCCGCGAGCAACCCGTGCCGGGCCTGCACGCAGCCTCCGCAGGGTGGTGGCCCGGCGAGCGCCGGCAGGGCCTTGCCGTCCTCGTCGCGGCTCCCGCCGGGAGTCAGCGGCAGCGTCCACCAGGCCCGGAGCAGCACGGCGAACTGGTCGGCCGGCTCCTGCTCGGCCCAGGTGTCGTAGGACGCGGTCGCCGCGACCCGGTCGCCGTCCCGCGCCAGCAGACCGGCCGCGCTCGCCACCTCCAGCACGAGGCGCACCAGGAGCTCGTCACACTGGGCCGCCTTGCCGATCCGGGAGAGTTCGCGGGCGCCGACCCCGCCGCTCTTGAGCCGGGCCGGTGGAGCGGTGGCACACAGTCCGAGGACGGACACGGCATGGGCGGCGAACGCCATCGAGGCGGCCGCGGTCTCCCGTTCGACGTCCGAGGCGGTGACGGGCACCGATCGCACGTCGGGCGGGACGGGGTCGAACGGGGCGTGCCAGTCGGGGCCGCGCAGTGCGAGCGCCACCTCCGCGGGCATGCGGCCCGGCCCGTTCCAGCGGTGGTCCCGGACCAGCAGCCCCCGCTCCAGCGCCCACTGCTCGCCGGGCTCGGAGCCGGCCCGCGAAGCCCCGAACATGATGAAGCCCGGTCGCTCCGGAGCCTCCTGTGCCCGCTGTTCGAGGAGTCTCCGGGCAGCCGCGGGCGCCTTGGCCACCAGCGCGGCGACCCGGGCCGGATCGCCGTGGTGGTCGACCAGCGCCGCCAGCCGCGCCTCCTTCCTGTTGGCGGCGGGTTTGACGCCGAGTTTCGCCAGCATGCGGCCCAGTTCGTCGGAGTTCGAGCCGGCGAGCAGTCCCACGGCTGGCGCGTCGAGCCCCAGCGGCGCGCCCCACACGGTCCGCAACGGCGCCGCCATGTGCAGCGCCCCGTCACCGGCCGGCCACACCAACGCGTGATCGGCCAACGCTCCCAGCGCGGCATCCAGTCCGTGGGCGCGGTCACCGTGTGCCGCGTCCAGGAAGCCCGCCAGACCGTCCCGTGACACGCCCGGCAGCGCGGCGACGGCCTCCGCCACCTGAAGGCCCGCCGACGTGAGCCGGGGCAGGGCCAACGCCACGGACGCCGGACGCTGCAGACGGTCCGCCAGTTCACCGACCGACCGCGGCTCCGGAACCGCCACGACGTCCGGACGCGCCGCCAGGACCCGCTCCAACTCGTCCACGCCCAGGCCGTGCAACCACGCGGCCAGCGCCGATCCACTCTTCTTGCCGATGGGGCACCTCACCACGTAGGGACGTCCATGCCCGTACCGGAACCGGCCGGGAACACCAGGATGACGCACCGACGGGACAGACGCGAAAACGGCCGGACTGCGTGGTATCATCCGGCCCTTCGTCAGGGCGCAGGACACCATTCGCACCCGCCCTGATCTACAGCCGGAGTCGGGTGTCGGTGCCGGTGCCAACGCATTTCACGCTACAGGAGACACTCATCCGCCTCGACGTACCCGAAGCCCTGGGCCATGTGTACGAGAGCAGTCCGTAGCAACCGCTGACGCTCGGCGCGCTCCAGCACGGGCGAGACGGTGATCGTCACGGCCATCTCGGACAGAGGACTGCGGTCGGTCGACCCGAACACGCTGAAGTCGATCAGGGTAGCGAGATCGGCCCGGGGGTGACCGGGGTGCGCTTCCGCGCTCAGGCGCAGCTCGACAGCAGGCGCACCTGCCCACCGCATTGTCGTGACGTCGCACGCAGCCGCTGGCAGAAGGTCTGCGGCGGTTTCCCAGGCTGCCAGCAGGACGGCTTCCACCTCGTCGAGATCGAGTCTGGTCGAGACGTCGGGAGGGAGAGCGGCCGCCCACGCAGTGGTGTCCTGCACGGTGATCTCGGCGCAGGTCACCGTATGCGACTGCAGCGCGCCGGGTAGGGCGACCATGGCCGCTGCGACCAGAGCCGGCGACTCGTTCACGGCCGTGATGGTCGCCGAGTAGCTGACGGAGTCGATCGCGTTCCTATGCGGCCCCAACTGCCAGTGCGCGGCGGGAAGATCCGCGCCTCTCCTGCGCGACAGCATGGTCGCCGCGCCGGCCAGGCTGCTGAAGGGGAGTGCCTGTGCCAGGCTGCGGCGACGCGTCGGGGTGATCTCCATTCCTCCGGCGGGAGCCCAAGGCAGCGTTACCAAGACTCTCAAACGCAACTGGGGTGCGGGCTGGGCGGCGGTCCAGTTCATGGCGGAGCGGGTTTGGTCGAACCCCAAGCGCACTTGAGGATCCCAATGCCAGCCGCGATCCGAGCGCACCAGCCAGCCTGGGCCCCAGCTACCCCCCTCCAGGCCGAGGCGCTCCACATCCTCGCCGATTACCGCAGGGCCGATTCCTGCGGTAGTGGGGTATCCGACAGCGTCGAGTGGGTCACTGTTCGAGGCTGGCTGCCCGGCGTCCAGCAGGGCTTGCCAAACCGGATCACTTACCGCGGCGGCCCGACCGTTCACCACGCAGAGCACCCAACCGGACTCGGTACCTTCCACGGCGGCGAAGCGCTGAATGGCAGCGATGCCATGTGTATACGCCTCGGTGATCGGCTCTCCCAGTCCTGCGGACCGCAGTTGGTCATACGCCAGACGCAAGTCGCGTTCGTGTCTCGGCAGGCCCTGACCCACACGCAGCTGCGGGGCGAGGGCGTGGTGTGCCGCAGTGCGCTCGACTACGGCCGCTGATCGTGCCGGCGAGGTGAGGACGGCAGCCTGCTCTGGTTCTGGGAGACGTTTGTTGATGAGGCTCAGCAGCGTGTCGTATGCCTCGAAGAAAGAGTTGCGCAGCGTATGCAGATGAAGCTCGCGCTTGCCGCGCCGGTACTCGCCGACGACGAACCTCCAGGCGTCTTCCTTCTCCGGCGCAGGCAGGCGCTCGTACGCCTCTGCGTCAACACCGTCAGCGAAGAGCAGCTCGATCATCGCTTCACTGAGCGCCACGGCAGCTTGACTGCATCCGATTGCCGCCTCCTGCAACCCGGAGTCGATGAAGTCGAGGGGGTCGTTCCTGAGCGAGTCGACCGCTTCGTGGAAGAGCCTGTTGACGCGACCGCTGACGACGTAGAACTGCTGGCTGCGCAGGGTCTTGAGCCAGTCGGCGTATGGAGGCAGCACATCCAGGATCCGCGCGGCCTTCGCGTCATCTCCCCACGGAGGAGACATGGTCTCGGTTGTGGGTGCACCGGAGGGAGGCGCGAGTGGGTCCGAGGCGCCTTCGCATTGCTGAACTTCCATCAGGTGTTCGTGGAGAGCGAGGTACGCAGGGTCCTCATGCGTTTTGGGTTTGATGATGCTGAAGTGGTCTCCCGGCAGCATGAAGACGTCCGGGAAGACGCCCTGAGCGGACGCCCGGGCGACGATGTTGTCGTCCATTCCGCCGAAGACCCGGAAAGGGATGGGGCACGAGGCTGGTCCGATCTCCTGCGCCTGGACTATTTGGCGAAGCACGGTGCGTTGTGCGTCCTTCACGCCGGAGTCGAGCGGTGCAAGTGCGCGCACTTGAGGATGCCTTCGCCACCACGCGTCCCGAAGAGGCAGCAGGAAATCGGAACCGTCGTTCGGACAGGCGAACAGTACGACGCCCAGGATCCTGGCCAGCGCCAGTCCCTGCCCGTCATTGAGCATCCGTGACAGGTAGCGCTGTACGACCAGCCCGCCTTGACTGTGCGCAACCAGGACCACACGGTCGTGGCGCTTCGCCTCGATGTGCAGGAACGTCTTCAGCCGCTCTGCTAGATCGTTGTAGTCAGGAGTGCGACGGTCGGGTCGAAAGCGCCGAGTCAGAGGCGACGAGTAGTCGAACCGTCTCACCGTGACGAAGTCCAATTTTTCGTCGGTCTCCAGCAGACGAGCGAAGTCGTCCCATGTCTTCTCGGAGGAGAAAAGCCCATGGATGAACACGACTCCCAGGCTGGTGGTGTCTGGGCTCACTGCGCCTCCGTGTATTCCTCGCGGTGCCTGCCGGTTGGCTGATTCTCGCGCATCGGCGAGGCACCCCGGGCCGTTGTCCATGAAGGCGTCGAGCCACTCATCGTGCTCGGTCACCTTCGGCCGGCACGAACCACTACGACTCGCGCCTGATCGGCTCCGCTCTGGAAGCGGTGAGCCGAACGGCCTTGTCTGCGCGTCACAGGTCCGGGGCCCCGTCGGGTTGAGGACGACCGATCCGGTTCGGCTCCACGATCTCCTCGCCCTCGCCCCGAGGCACCTCGAAGCGCGCGAAGAAGTCGTCCAGGGCCTCCGGCGTCACGATCAGCGCGTTCGCGTCCCCGCGCCGGTTCCGCTCGGCCAGTCTGCGGAGCAACTCGTCACGCTCGACCGGGAAGTACAACAGCCGCCACCGGCCGCCGGCCGACTCCACCAGCCTCTTCATCGCCTCGCGATCCGTGCGCGGCCACAACCCGTGGTCCCACACCACATCCCGGCCCGCGGCGACCAACTCGACCAGCCGATCGCACAGTTCGGCGACGACCGGGGCCTCCTTCCCGGCGTAGGTGTGCTCCGGATAGTCGACGCCGTACCGGCCGTACCGCTCGTGGACGACCTCGTCCACGGACAGCCGCACGGCCCCCTGCGGCTCCAGCTTCCGCTGGGCGTAGGTGGTCTTCCCCGAACCGGTGATCCCCACCAGCAGGAACACCACCGGAACTCTCTCGGTCAATGCCAACTCCCTTTACTGGTGGTCTCCGCTATTGGAGAGTGCGGCCGCGTTCGATGTTCATGAGGGCGAACAGCACCCGGCTGCCTGTGGCGAGCCGCGGGTGTCCGCGCCGCACGGCCGCCGCCCACTCGGGTCAGGGGTTCCTCAGGGTCGAGATCAGGGGCGGCCCGGAGGCGTGGACGCCGCGGACGGCCCTAGCGTCGGTACAGCGGGTAACCGATGCCCCCGACCGATGCCCCTACAGAGAAGACGAGCGAGTGTTCCGGAACAAGAATCTACCGGCACGGGCTTCGACCCCGGCCTTCGTCGGTGCGGAGAGGGCGGACGACCTCGTCCGCCTGGCCGGCGTGCACAAGACGTACGGTCGTGGTGACAATCGGGTGCGGGCGCTTGACGGGGTGGATGTCGGGTTCGAGGCGGGGACCTTCACCGCGATCATGGGGCCTTCGGGTTCGGGCAAGTCGACGCTGTTGCAGTGTGCGGCGGGTCTGGACCGGGTCGACGCGGGTCGGGTCCTGCTGGACGGGGCGCCGTTGCACGAGCTCCCGGAGCGCGCCCTGACGGAGTTGCGCCGTGAGCACATGGGTTTCATCTTCCAGTCCTTCAACCTGATTCCCGCGCTGTCGGCTCGCCAGAATATCGAACTGCCTTTGCGGTTGGCGGAGCGGGAGATCGACGCGGCGGCCATCGACCGGGGCCTGGCGCAGGTGGGGCTGGCCGAGCGCGGCGGGCACCGGCCCGCCGAACTGTCGGGCGGTCAGCAGCAGCGGGTCGCGATCGCGCGCGCGCTGGTGACCAGGCCCAAGGTGATCTTCGCGGACGAGCCGACCGGCGCACTGGACTCGCGTACCGCGCGGGAGGTCCTGGCGCTGCTGCGCGGCGTCGTCGAGGAGCACGGACAGACGGTGATCATGGTCACCCACGACCCGGTGGCGGCCTCCTACTCGCAGCGGGTGGTCTTCCTCGCCGACGGCCAGGTGACCGGCGAGCTGTTCGAGCCGACGGCCGAGACCGTGGCCCTGCGGATGGCCGCGCTGGAGCCCGGCGGGAGCGGGACGAAGCCGTGCTGAAGATCGCCGTAGCCACCCTGCGTCACCGTCTGATGGGCTTCGTGGGCGCCTTCCTCGCCCTCGCGCTCGGCACGACGATGATCGGCATGATGACGCTGACCCTGGCCGCCACCTTCGGCACGCCGCACCCGGGCCCGCAGCGGTTCAAGGAAGCCCGGGTCGTGGTCGCGCCGCAGGGCTTCGAGGGGAACGCGATGAAGGCCCCCGCGGTCCTGCCCGCCGACGTCGTGACGAAGGTGACCGCCGCGGGCAAGGCCACACCCGACCGCAGCTTCCCGGTTCGGCTGAACCCCGGTTCCGCGGGGACGACCGGTCACCCGTGGTCCTCGGCCGCCTTCGCGGGTTACCACCTGGCGGCCGGGCGCGCGCCGCGGGCTGCGGACGAGATCGTCGTCGGCGGCGGCGACCAGGCACTGATCGGGCGTCAGGTCCAGGCTGCCGTCCCGGAATCCACCGGCCGGTACCGGGTGGTGGGGGTCACCGACGCGCTCTGGTTCGAGAACCCGGTCTTCTTCAGCGACACCGAGGCCCAACGCCTCTCCCCCGGCGTCAACGCCCTGGTCACCGACCAGAACGCCGAACAGCTGTCCGCCCTCGTGGCCGGCCAGGCCACCGTCCTGGCCGGCGACGACGTGGTCCGCCTGGACACCGACCCCACCGGCGGCGCCCAGTCACTGTCCAACGCGCAGGCCATGGCCGGCAGCACCACCGGACTCGCGGTGTTCGTCGCCGTGTTCGTCGTCATCGCCACCTTCGCCTTCGCCACCGAACAACGCCGCCGCGAACTCGCCCTGATGCGCCTGGTCGGCGCGGCCCCCCGACAGGTGCGCCGCATGGTCCTCGGCGAAGCGCTGCTGATCGGCCTGGCCGCCGCGATCGTCGGCTGCGTCCTCGCCCCGCTGTGCACCCTGCCCCTGCGCTCCTGGATGCTCGACCACGACGTCGCCCCGTCCTGGTTCACCATCCCCCTCAACCCCCTGCCCCTGCTGATCTCCTTCCTCATCGGCGTGGCCGCCGCCCTGGCCGGCTCCGCCGCCACCCTCGTGCGCGTCTCCCTCGTCAAACCGATCGAGGTCCTGCGCGAGAACGCGGTCGAGCGCCGCGTCATGACACCCGTCCGCTGGCTGCTGGGAACCGCCATGCTGATCGGCGCCGTCGCCGCCGGTGCCGTCATCGGCCGAACCGAGCCCTACCTCGCGGCCAGCGCCCGCAAGTACGAGATCGTCCCGGTCCTGTACGTCGGTGCGGTCACCCTGCTGGCACCGGTCCTGCTACGGCCGGTCACCCGACTGCTGATCAGGCCGCTGCGCGGCTCGGCCAAGGCCGGCCCGCTCCTGGTACGCGAGAACATCCTCACCTCCCGGCGGCGCACCGCCGCAACCGTCGCCCCCATCGTGGTGGCCGTCGGACTGGTCGCCACCCTGCTGACCATGCAGAAGTCCGGCGACGCCGTGCAACTGGCCCGCCAACAGCAGGAAATCCACGCCGCCGACGTCATCGTGCCCGCCGGCCCCGGCATCGACGCCCGGACACTGGAGAAGCTGGCAGCCGTCCCCGGAGTCCGGGTCACCCCGGTCACCTCGATGAACATCCGGATCGGCACGGCGAAGGGCGACCAGATCGACTCACTGAGCACCAACGCCCTGCCCGCAACCGCCCTCGGCACCACCGTCACCCCACCCGTGGTCTCGGGCTCGCTCACCGACCTGCCCGACAACTTCCTGATCATCGACGAACACGCCGCCCGGTCCGACGACCTGGCCGCCGGCGACCAGGTGGTCACCCTCCTGCCGACCGGCACACGGGTGACGGCAGTCATCGCCGCGGTCGTCGCCCGCGGCCTGGGCGGCGACGACACCTACCTGTCCGCATCACTCACCGGTGCGATGACACCCACCCGCGTCTACCTCGACTCCCGGACCGGCACCGGCCGCCCCCTCGACCAGCAACAGACAGCCGCGGTCAACCAGGCCCTCGCCGGCACCGGCGCACACCTCGTCACCTACGACACCTACCTCGAAACCCGACGCGCCCACGCCGCCGAACAGAGCGACAACGCCGCCGTCATCATCCTCGGCATCGCCCTGGCCTACGCGCTCATCGCCGTCGCCAACACCTTGATCATGGCCATCGCCGGACGACGCCGCGAATTCGCCCTCCTAGGCCTCGCCGGCACCGCACGCGCCCAGATCGTCAGGATCGCCGCAGCCGAATCAGCCATCGCCGTCGTCGTCGGCACCCTCCTCGCCGCCATCGCGACCGGCCTCGCCGCGGTGACCCAGCACGTCTCGCTGAGCAAGCTCGTGACCGGCGCGCCGACGGTGATCCCGTGGCCCCAGATCGGTGGGACCATCGCGCTCTGCGCCCTCGTCACCGTGGTCACCGCGTCGGGAGCGACCTGGCGTGCGACCCGCCGGCGGGCGATCGAAGCCGCAGGCATCCGGGAGTAGGGCACGGCCGGGCCCACGCGCGGACCGCTACCGGACCGAGCTGACGAGCGTCGTCGCCGCGGTGCACGGCGACGGCGACGGCGACTCGCGGTGGACACCGGACGCGGTCCGGGAGTGGTGGCGCGATCGCGGCCAGGTCGTGCGGTACCTTTCCCGCGAGCGGAGCACGTGGGCCGAGAGCGATGCCCGGGCAGGCCAGGGCGTCGTCGCTGCCGTCCGCGACTTCGAGCTCTACATCGCCGACGGCCTGGCAACGGACCTGCGGATCTACCGCTACTGGCTGGAGGAGCGGCGGTCCCCCACTCCCGATGACCGGTTGCCCGAGCTGTAGCCCCGAGAGGCGCACCGCGACAGAGGCCACGGCCGGCTGCCGTCAGGGCGCCGCCCTGTGGGCCGTACGACAGCGGTGTCCCCCGGCCCCCCCGGGGGGGGGGGGGGGG
>NZ_JBHTWX010000099.1:0-34303 GCF_042792155.1 Kitasatospora sp. NPDC056651
GCGCTGGGGAGGGCGCGGGCGGCGGCGGGGTGGGGGACGGGGGCGGTCAGGACGGGAGGTCGAGGACCTGGCCGGGCAGGATCAGGTTCGGGTCCTCGCCGATGGTCTCGCGGTTGAGGTCGTAGAGCGCGGGCCAGCCGCCGGCGATGTCGAGGCGCTCGGCGAGGTCGTCCAGGGTGTCGTTCTTCCGGACGGTCCAGGTGCCGTCCTCCTCATCGGTGACGGCCGCGGCGTGGTGCGCGGTGTGGTGGGACCCGGCGTGGTGGGGAGCGGCCGGGGGAGGCGGGGCGGCCTCGCGGCCCTGGCCGTGGGCGGCGCGGGCGCCGCAGGCGGGCCAGGGGGAGAGCCCGCGGCGGTCGGCGAGGCGCTCGGCAACGGCGATCTGGTCCTCGCGGGTGGCGAGGTCGGCTCGCGGGGCGTAGTCGAGGCCGCCGTTCTCGCGCCAGGTCGGCTGGTCGAACTGGAGGCCGCCGTAGTAACCGTTGCCGGTGTTGACGCGCCAGTTACCGCTGCTTTCGCAGTCCGCCACGCGGTCCCAGTCGTACCGGCCGCCGTCCGCCCTTCCGGGGTCGGACCCGCCGTCGCGGCCTGGTGGTGCGGCGTGGGCCGCTGGGGCGGCGGCGAGGGCCACGGTCAGGGCGCAGAGCGCGGTCGGGACGATGCGGCGCAGGTGGGGGGCGGTGGGAGGCATGGGCGGCTCTCAGGCTGGGGGACAGGACTGGCGCCGTCCGCGGACGGCGCACTCCCACCCATGCACGTCGGGTCGGGCGATCCGGCGGCGACACGTCCGACAGGTCACCCGGGCGGCGGCCCGGTACCACCCCGGCGGCCCGCGGCCGATCGGCCGTCACCCTCGTCATCCGCCCCCGACAGCCGTCGACCGGGCCGGCCACCGGGCGTCGCACGCGCCGGGCGCAGGGCACACGCGCGGGCCGTGCGCGAGCGGGCGGACTGCGGCCGGAGTACGGGCCGGGGCACGGGTCGGGCGCACCGCCGGCGCCCGACCGGCCGCACCGGGGAGTGTCCCCGGAGGTCGGTGGCAGCCCTCTTCGGGGGTCTGATCAAGCGTCAACTGTGAGGGGTCACGCTGAAGTTCAGATCCCGGAGGCTACCGGGAGGTCCGCCAGCCGCCACTCCAGCATGCCGTCGTTGAGCCTGACCGCCCGGAGCCCGCGGGCGGTGAGCAGCCGGACCGCGTCGTACGCCAGGACGCAGTACTCGCCGCGGCAGTAGACGACCACCTCGGTGTCGGCGGGCAGCTCGTCCAGCCGCTCGGTCAGCTCGTCGACCGGGATGGAGAGCGCGCCGGGGATGTGTCCGGCCAGGTACTCCTCCGCCGGGCGCACGTCCAGCACCACCACCTCGCCGGCTTCGGCGCGGCTGCGCAGCTCGTCGTGGCCGACCTCCCGGGCGCCGTCGTCCCCCAGGTAGGCGTCGAGGGCGGGCGGCACCGAGGCCTGGTGGCGCTCGGCGACCTTGCGCAGCAGGGCGAGCAGCTCGCCGACGTCCGGGCCGGAGAGCCGGTAGTGGATGCGGACGCCCTCGCGGCGGGTGGCGACGAAGCCGGCCTGCTTGAGCGCCTGGAGGTGGGCGGAGGCGGTGGTCAGGTTCAGTCCGGCGGCCTTGGCCAGGGCGTCCACGGTGCGCTCGCCCTGGGCGAGCAGGTCGAGCAGCTCCAGCCGCTTTCCGCTGGCCAGGGCCTTGCCGCTGGCCGCGAACGCGTCGTAGAGCCGGGCCTTCGCCTCGGTCTTGGCCATCGTGGGTGCCTCCGTTCGACGGCCGTCGGGCCGCATCGTCCAAGGTTCCATGGAATAGCGTACCGGCGCCCGACGTGATCACGGGTTCGAGCTCGGCGGCCATCTTCCATAAATCCATGGAATATTGTTGGTGGCGCGCCGGCTGCCGCGACCAGGCACCGGCCGCACCCTCGTCGTCACAGGAGGACCGATGAACACAGCGACCCCGGAGGCGTCTGGCCAGGAGGCGTCCGACCGGCAGGCGTCCGGCCAGGAGACGGCCGGCCCGGCTCGGCCGGTCCGTCGCCCGGCTCGCCCGGTGCGGCTCGGCCTGCGGGAGAACCGGCTCCAGTTCACCCTGCTGGTCGTGGTCACCGCCACCGTCGGCGGCCTGGTCGGGCTGGAGCGCACCACCGTGCCGCTGATCGGCTCCGAGGTCTTCCACCTCGCCAGCGACCTCGCCGTCTTCTCCTTCATCATCGCCTTCGGCGTCACCAAGGCCCTGACCAACCTCGCCGCCGGGGCGCTGACCGCCCGCTTCCGCCGCAAGCAGCTGCTCGTGGCGGGCTGGCTCGTCGGCATTCCGGTCCCCTTCGCCCTCGCCTGGGCGCCGTCCTGGGGCTGGATCGTGGCCGCCAACGTGCTGCTCGGCATCAACCAGGGCCTCACCTGGTCGATGACCGTCAACATGAAGATCGACCTGGTCGGCCCGGCGCGGCGCGGGCTCGCCACCGGCCTCAACGAGGCGGCCGGCTACGCCTCGCTCGGCGCGACCGCGCTGATCACCGGCTACCTCGCCACCTCGTACGGGCTCCGGCCGACGCCCGAGCTGATCGGCGTCGTCTTCCTCGTCGCCGGACTCGCGCTCTCCCTGGTCGTCCGCGACACGGCGGCGCACGTCGCGCTGGAGCTCGCCCAGCACCGCGAGCGCGCGCCCGGGAAGTCGCCCGGGGAGCTGACCGGGGAGCCGCCGGGGGAGCCGGCAGGTCTCTGGCAGACCTTCCTGCACACCTCCTGGAAGGACCGCTCGCTGCGCGGCGCCAGCCAGGCCGGCCTGGTGAACAACCTCAACGACGGCCTCACCTGGGGCGTCTTCCCGCTGCTGTTCACCGACCACGGACTGGGCCTCGCCGCGATCGGCCTGATCAAGGGGCTGTACCCGCTGCTCTGGGGCTTCGGCCAGATCCCCACCGGCCACCTGGCCGACCGGATGGGCCGCAAGCCGCTGATCGTCACCGGCATGCTGGTGCAGGCCGTCGGCCTGGGCCTCGCCCTGCCGCTGCTCGACCGGCCGCTCCTGGCCGGCATCGCCTCGGCGGTGCTGCTCGGGCTCGGCACCGCGATGGTCTACCCGGCGCTGATCGCCTCCGTCTCCGACCACGCCCACCCCGGCCGGCGCGCCAACGCCCTCGGCACCTACCGGTTCTGGCGCGACATCGGCTACGCGGCCGGGGCCCTGCTGGCCGGTGTGCTCGCCGACGCGCTCGGCCTGGGCGCCACCATCGTGGCGGCGGCCGTGCTCACCGCGGCCTCCGGGCTGCTCGCCGCCCGGCTGATCAGGGAGAAGGCCTCCGGCTGAGTCCCCGACCGGGGCCGGATGCCGACGGCCCGAAGGCCGTGTACCGAGGGTTCCCGGACATCCGCCGTTCCGCTGTCGTTCGCCGTCCGCACGGCTCGGTGTGATCCGGCCGTGCGGTTCGGCTGGGAGCCTCCTGGGCGATCCCCCGAGCCCAGGAGGCGGCAGTGGTGGCACAACCTTCTCGCAGAACGGTCCTTCGCACGGGGACGGCGGTCGGCGCGCTCGCCGCGCTGCCCGCGTCCACCCTGCTGTGGACGCAGCCCGCGGTGGCCGGCACCCCCGGCCCGGAGCAGATCCACCTCCAGTGGGGCCGTGAGCCCTCCCGCGAGATGACCGTCTCCTGGGCCACGGCCGCCTCGGTCAGCCGTCCCCGGGTCCGGATCGGAACCCCGCGCGGCGGCGCCGGCCGCACCGTCGACGCGCGCAGCCGCAGCTACGTCGACGGCCTCAACAAGGTCGAGACCTTCACCCACCACGCCCGCCTGGACGGCCTGCGCCCCGACACCACCTACGTCTACGAGGTGCTGCACGACGGCACCCAGCCGGTGCGCGGCACCTTCCGCACCGCCCCGGCGCGCGGCCGCGCCGCGTTCCGCTTCACCAGCTTCGGCGACCTCGGCACCGGCGACAACGTGTTCAAGAAGTCGTCCGTCCACGGCGCCGCCGCCGTCCGGCAGGTCGAGCAGTTCAACCCGCTGTTCCACCTGCTCAACGGCGACCTCGCGTACGCCAACAACAACCCGCAGCTCCAGCCGCAGGCCTGGAACGCGTTCATGAACAACATGGCCAGGTCGGCGGCCAACCGCCCGTGGATGCCCACCCCCGGCAACCACGAGGTCGAGGCCGGCGGCGGCGACCTCGGCTACGCCTCGTACCTCACCCGCTTCGAGCTGCCGGACAACGGCACCCGCGACCACTGTGGCAACTGGTACGGCTTCCAGGTCGGTTCGGTGCTCTTCGTGAGCCTGGACGGCAACGAGATCGCGGTCGAGGACGACGCCAGCATCGACCCGGCCACCGGGCAGTCCGTCTACATCAGCGGCTACAGCGAGGGCGCCCAACTCCGCTGGCTGGACCGCCTGCTGTCGCGCGCCCGGGCCGGCCGAACGGTGGACTGGATCGTGGTCTACCTGCACCAGTTCGCGATGTCCACCTCGGCCGCCAGCCACGGTGGCGACATGGGCATCCGGGAGAAGCTGCTGCCGCTGCTCGACCGCCACAGCGTCGACCTCGTCCTGGCGGGCCACGACCACGACTACGAGCGCACCCACCCCGTGCGCGGCACCGCCCCCGGCGGTCTGCTCACCCCGGCCGTCGCCGCCGACGACCTGCGGCAGATCGACACCTCCGAGGGCACCGTCCACCTCATCCTGGGCGGCGGCGGCACCGCCGGGCACGACGACGTCTACCTGCCCGCCGGCGCCGACGGCGTCCGCGAGGGCTTCGTCCGCACCCAGCGCCTCACCTACAAGGCCGACCCGGACGCCAAGGAGAAGGCCCACTGGTCGGCGGTCACCGACCCGGACACCGAATACCCGTACGGCGTCGCGGTGTTCGACGTCGACCCGGGCCTGCTGCCCGGCGGCCGCACCACCATCACCGTCAGCTACTACCACTCGGTGCCGGCCACCGCCGCCAACCCGCTCCCGACGCCGGTGCTGTACGACCGCTTCACGCTCTACCGCGACCGCAGCGACGGCTGGGCGGACGACGACGACCAGGGCGAGGACGAGAACAGCCGACTGGCCGCCGCCCGACGGTAGTCGACGGCGATGAGGCCCGCCGCGCCGCTCGGCGCGGCGGGCTCCGGCGTTCTCGGGGCCTCCCGTTCTCTTCAACTCGCCTCCGACAGAGGGGAGTCGAACGGTCGCCCGGTGATGCCGAACCCCTTGTCAAAGGTTAGGGAAGTTTCCTAACTTGATGTCATGTCCGAGAACGAGTCCGAGACCAAGACCTCCCGGCCCTCCCGACGTGACCTCCTCCGAGCCGGCACGGCGGGCGGAGCGGCCCTCGCGGCCGGCGGCCTCCTGCTGCCCGGTACCGCGCTGGCCGCCCCGGCGCTCCCCGCCACCCCGACCGCCCTCTCCGCCCCGACCGTCCCCGTGCCTCGCGGTGAACGCACCGCCGGGTCGGCGCTGCGGCCCTTCGGCCGACACCTCGCCTTCGGGGCCGACCCCTCCCGGCAGGTCGTCGTCTCCTGGCAGGTGCCGGACGCGGTGACCGCCCCCTTCGTCCGGCTCGGTGTCCAGCCCGGTGACTTCGGCGCCCCGATCGCGGCCGAGGTCCGCGCGCTGGTCAGCAAGCTCTCCTGGCAGCACCCGGTCGAGGACCAGCCCCTGGTCAAGCCCACCACCGTCACCCAGTACTACCTGCACGCTCGGCTGGACCAGCTGATCCCGGACACCACCTACTACTACGTCGTGGGCCACCAGGGCCACGACCCGGCCGGCCAGGGCGCCCGGCTCGGCGACGTGGCGAGCTTCCGCACCGCGCCCGCCCCCGGCCGCGGCGCCGGGTTCACCTTCACGGCCTTCGGCGACCAGGGCATCGGGTACAACGCGGCCGCCACCGGCAACCTGATCGCCGGACTCGACCCCGCCTTCCACCTCCACATGGGCGACCTCTCATACGCCAACGCCGGCGGCAGCGGCAAGACCAGCGACGCGTACGACGCCCGCCTCTGGGACTCCTTCTTCGTGCAGAACGACCCCGTCGCCTCCCGGACCCCGTGGATGCCGGCGATCGGCAACCACGAGATGGAGCCGTGGTACGGGACCGACGGCTACGGGGGCATGCGCGCCCGGTTCACGACTCCCGACAACGCCTGGAACCAGTCCACCGGCATCTACTCCTGGCAGTACCAGAACGTCGGCCTGATCAGCCTCGACGGCAACGACGTCTGCTTCAACACCCCGGCCAACCTCGACCACACCAAGGGCAAGCAGAAGAAGTGGCTGGAGAGCCGGCTCGCCGCGCTGCGCGCCGACTCCGGCATCGACTTCATCGTCGTCTACCTGCACCAGTGCACCTACTCCACCTGCCACGACAACGGGGCCGAACTCGGCGCGCAACAGGACTGGGCCCCCTTGTTCGACAAGTACCAGGTGGACCTGGTGCTCAGCGGCCACAACCACGTCTACGAGCGGACCGATCCCATCCGGGCCGGCAAGGCGACCCGCAAGGTCGCCTCCGGCGACACCGTGAACCCGGTGAAGGACGGCACCACCTACGTCGTCGCGGGCGGTGGCGGCGGCGGGCTCTACTCCTTCCCGGCCGCCGACACCTACCTCGGGCACGAGACCGCCAACGACAAGTCCGTCCCCATGGTGGTCGCCGACCGGAGCGGGCAGAACCAGACGGTCAAGGTCACCTGGTCCAGGGTCCGTTACACCGGCTACTGCCTGGTCGCGGTCGACGTGGCCCCCGCCGTCGCCGGCAGGCCCGCCCGGATGGAGGTGCGCTCGCTCACCGAGGACGGCACGGCGGTGGACCGGGTCACCGTGCAGCGGGGCTGACGCCTCGGCGGACCCCTTCGCCCGTGCTCGGGAATCCCCCGCCGCCGACGGCGGTTGCAGCCGACGGCCCACGAACGGCTGTCCGGTTCGGTGCGGGCCCACGACGATCGGCTATGGGAGGGCGAACGTGAAGATCGGCGACATCGAGGTTCTGGCGGTCATGGACGGGGAGGGCAGCGAGGTCGCCGCCGAGATCCTCACCCGTCCCGGCGTCGACGACCCGTGGGCCTGCCACGGCCACCACCGGGACGCGGACGGGAGCCTCGAACTGCCCCTGGGCGGCTTCCTCGTACGCAGCGGGGAGCGGACCGTCCTGGTCGACGCCGGAATCGGGCCGTTCGACGACGGGAAGTACCGCGGGGGCCGGTTGCTCGACTCGCTCGCCGCCCACGGTGTCGCCCCCGGCGACGTGACCGATGTGCTCTTCACCCACCTGCACTTCGACCACATCGGCTGGGCGGCCGTCGACGGCCGGCCCGTCTTCCCCCGTGCCACCTACCGCGCCCACCGTGCCGACTGGGAGCACTTCGTGACGGGCGACACCGCCTGGCCCCAGGCGGTCGACAAGCTCACCCCGCTCGGCAGCCAACTGGAGCTGTTCGAAGGCGACTTCACTCCCGTTCCCGGTGTCGACGCCCTCCACCTGCCCGGCCACACCCCCGGCACGACCGTGTACGTGGTCTCCTCCGGCGGGCGCCGCGCCCTGCTGCTCGGGGACGTGGCCCACTCGGTGGTCCAGTTCAGCGAGCGCGACTGGCAGGTGGTCTGGGACATCGACCCCGCCGCCGCCTCCGCCGTGCGCAACCGCATCGCCGACGAGGCCGCCGACACGGACGACCTGCTGGTCGCCTCGCACTTCCCCGGCATGCGCTTCGGCCGCATCATCGCCGGGGACGGCGACCGGCGATTCGTCGCCGTCTGACCAGCCGTATCTCCGTTGCTGCCGTGCCTTGGGAGCTCCTCTGCGCGGGAAGTCGGGCGGGCCGACTTTCCGCGCAGAGGATCGGGCGGTGGGTGCGGGCACTTCAGCGCACCGCACGGCCTACGCTGACGGGCATGGACTGGCTCGATCGGGTGGCGGGGCTGAAGCGTTGGACGAAGCACGGCGTGCGCGCGCCGCACAAGCCGTTGCTGCTGTTGTACGCGCTGGGCAGCTACCAGCAGGATACGGCGTACGAACTGCGGTACAGCGCCGTGGAGGAGGAGTTGAAGCGGCTGCTGGCCGAGTACGGCCCGGCGAACCCGACGACCCCGGCGTACCCGTTCCACCACCTGGTCAACGACGGGGTGTGGGAGGTGTGGACCGCTGCCGGGCCGGGCAGCCCCGGCAGCGGGATCGGGGTGCTCCGGTCGAGCGGGGCCACCGGGCGGCTGGCCCCCGGTCTGCGGATGGCGCTCGGCGAGGAGCCGGCGCTGCTGGGGCGGATGGCCAGGGTGCTGCTGGACGCGCACTTCCCGGCGTCGCTGCACGCCGACCTCTGCGAGGCGGTCGGCCTGGATCCGGAGCAGGCCGGGACCGGGGCCGCCGTGGTGGCCCGGCGGCAGCGGGACCGGCGCATGCGTGAACAGATACTCACCGCCTATGAGTTCCAGTGCGCCTTCTGCGGCTACGACGGGGCCATCGGGGGGAGCACGGTCGGGCTGGAGGCCGCGCACGTGCGGTGGTGGTCGCACGAGGGGCCGGACGAGGTCGACAACGGGCTGTGCCTGTGCTCGCTGCACCACAAGCTGTTCGACAAGGGCGTGTTGGGGTTGGGGGAGGGGCACCGCATCCTCGTGTCGCGACGTTTCGTCGGCCGCAGCGAAGCCAGTCGGCGGCACGTCCTGGACCTGTCCGGGCGCCCGGTCCTCGGCCCGCAGCGGGGCCTTCCGCCGGTCGCGGACCGGCACCGGGAGTGGCACACGCGGCAGGTGTTCCACGGCGAGGCGCGCGAGGCGGCGGACCGGCTTGTCAGTGCCGGGTGAGACGGTGGGGAACCCGGGTGGGCCACGCGGGGAGCACGAGGCTGGATAGCACGAAGCCGGGGAACGCGAGGCTGGGGAGCACGAGGCTGGATAGCGCGAGGCCGGGGAACGCGAGGCTGGGGAGGTCCGGGTGAACAGTGAGCCGAGCATCTACTGGGATCCGCAGTACCGGGGGGACGGCACGCGCCCCGAAGTCCTGGCGTTCTTCGAGCAGTTCGTCGTCGCACCGGACGGGGAGGGGCTGGCCACCCTGAAGGACCTGGCGCTGTCGGCCGACGCGCCGGCGGGGGGCGTGGTGGTGGGGGACCTGCACGCGTTGGCGTCGGCCTACCTCGTCACGGGGCAATTCGACGAGGCCGTACCGGTGTTGGAGTTCCTGGCGGACGAGGGGGTGGAGGACCCTGCCGTGCGGTGCGACCTCGCCAACGTGTACATCCGCATCGGCAGCGTGGACCGGGCGGCGCGGGAACTGGAGCGCGTCCTCGCGGCCCACCCCGGGCACGTAGCGGCCGAGCGGCAGCTCGTCGACGTCCAGGCCTGGCTGCGGTGGCATGAGGCGGGAGTGGAACTCCTGCGGCAGCAGGCGGGATTGCTCGCCGCACTGGCCGCCGCCGACGACGCCGGAGCGACGGAGTACCTTGCCCTGGCGAGGGTGCTGTACCAGCTGGCGGCGGTCCCGCGCAGCGGTGTGGACTGGCCGGACGTGGTGAGTGCCCTGGAGCGGGCCTGTGATCTCCATCCCGGTCACGAACAGGCGCTGGAGCTCCTCGTGGCGGCGGCTCACCACGCGGGAGCCGAGGCGCAGTGGCACCGGGCGCTGCTGGCGCTGGAGGAGGCCGCTCCCGGATCCGAACACCTCGGCCAGTGGCGGTCGGTCCCACCCGCCGTCGAGCCGAACCCCGACCGGCTGCTCGCCGTGGCCGCCGACCCGGCGGAGGTCCACGGCGCGGTTCGGGAGCTTCGGTCGCTGTACCGGAGGAGCCCCAACAACCCGGACGTGCTGCGCTGCGTGGTGCAGGCGGAGGTCAGCGCCGGGAACGCGGCCGAGGCCTTGTGGCCGGCCGAGAGCCTGGCCGCTGTCGAGGGGCTCGACTTCTACGGGCACGGAGCGCTGGCGATGGTCTACGGGATGGTCGGGGACCGGCGGGCTCGGGAGCACGTCGCCGCGGCGTTGGAGCTCGCGCCGGACGCGGCGGCGGGGGCCGAGTTCCTGGCGCAGTACGACCGGTTGGGCGAGGGGTGATCCGGCGTCAGGCGGCTTTGGCGCGGTCCGTGGCGGCGGCGGTCGGTTGGGCGAGCCAGACCAGGCGGGCGGTGATCCCCGGCTGGCGGGAGAAGTGGTGGACGGCCCGTTCGGGGGAGGTGAGGGTCATCCGGGTGTACCCGTCGATGCCGGTGATGTAGGTCGAGCCGCTGTCGTCGGCGAATCCCCAGGCGGCGACCCACCCGTCGGCGTCCGCGAGGCCTTCGCCGCACACCTGGACGATGGCGAAGAGCCGGGGCGCGGTGTCGAGCACGAGCCCGCACAACTCCTGGTCGAAGGCCGCGTCGGTGGACGGCCGAGGCGTGGCGGGGAGGGAACTTTGCGTGGGCACAGCAGTCATGGAAGTCTCCTGCCTTGAGGCCTGGGTGAGCCAACGGTCAGCACTCTTGGTAACTGACTTGCGTCATACCGTAGCGCTGTCGTGGCATAATTTCCACGAAGTCCACTGAACACTTGCCATATCACTCGGGACAGTGAACGAGGAGATCGCGATGGCATCGAGCGATGTACCGACGTTGCGGCAGCAGCGTCTTGGGTTTGAGCTGCGCAAACTCCGAGAGAGCGCCGGGCTCACCTCAACTGCCGCCGCCAACCGGGTCGGAGTGCAGCAGGCCCACATGAGTCGGATCGAAGCAGGCCGGTACGGGGTGAGCGCGGAGCGCGTCCGCGCGTTTGCTCGCGCGTACGCCTGTACGGACCAGAACCTGATCGACGCCCTTGCGGGCATGACCGGAAGGCGAGTTCGAGGCTGGTGGGAGGAGTATCGCGACATCCTGCCGCCGAACATGCTCGATCTTGCCGAAATGGAACACCATGCCACCGCGATGCGAATCGCCTCGGTCATTCACATCCCCGGACTGCTCCAGACAGCCGATCAGGCGCGCACGGTGGCCAGCAACGCCGTGCCGCCCCTGGCGCCACACGAAGTGGAGCACCGGGTGTCGTACCGGATCAAACGACAGGTTGCCATCTATGGCCCGAAGGCAATCCCTCTGACGGCGATCGTTCACGAAGCGGCACTGCGGATGGGGTTCGGCGGGCCGGCTGTGGCCCGCGCACAGCACCGTCATCTCATCGAGGTGAGCACCCGCGAAAACATCTCGGTGCTTGTGATCCCCTTCGGCTCCGGCACGCTCCCGGGCTCCGGGCAGTCCATCGTCTACTGTTCCGCGAGCATGCCCCAGCTCGATACCGTTCAGCTTGATACGTATCACGGCTCCGAGTTCCTCGATGCGCAAGCGCAGCTGGTGAAGTACCAGAAGGTTCTGGACCTCATGGAAGCCTGCGCCCTCAGCCCCGCGAAGTCGCGTGATCTCATTGCCCGTATCGAGAAGGACACCTGAGAGGAATCGCCATGGCAGCTCTCAACTGGCAGAAGTCCAGTTACAGTTCCGAGTCGGTCAACTGCGTTTTCGTCGCGGCGGTACCCGACGGCACCGTCGCGATCCGCGAGAGCGATGATCCCGACGTCATCATCACCACACAGCCCGACAAGCTCCGCGCCCTCCTACGTGGCGTCAAGGCCGGGGAGTTCGACCACCTGACGCCATAGGCCAGCCGCTCGTGGCGACGGGCCCGCCGTGCTGGCGGGCCCCCTATTGGCCTCGCGTGTGCGGGGAGAATGAGGCCCACGCGGCCTCCCGCGCCCTGCACCCCGGCTGACCCCCACGAGTGCGGGGAGGACCGCGTCGCCCTGGAGGTCGCCCGGCCCGAGTCCGGCTGACCCCCGCGAGTGCGGGGAGGACCTTCGCGACCTGGGGCGATGTGGTGGCTTTGCAATTCCTTTGTACGCGCGCGTAGCTGTTGAGGTGTCAAAGTGCTTGCGGAGCATCTTATGCGACCGTGCCGCATGCCTGGCGGGCGAGATGAACGTCCGCGCTTGCGCATCCGCCGTCGGCGGGCTGACTGGCGTGACTCGATAGCCTCCCTCTCCGCGCCCGGCATGCCAACACGTTCTCGAAGCGATGCCGGGTATCCCGTTGGAGCGAGCGGGCAGGCTCTCCCATGCCCCCGGACCGTCGAACAGGATCATCACCCGCGCCGCGAGAAGCATCGGAAGGCGCGAACCGCCGACTGTTCATCGCCCTGGCTGACGTTGCCGCCGAAGCGAGTTGGGGCCGAGACTGTCATAGGGCTGCGGGTCGGGCTCGCCTCCCCTGTGCGGGCTGGACGACCGGTTCGGACGCTCCATGGTCTGGTGCGAGTAGGTGCCGCGCGTCGAGGCCGGCCCGACGTGGTGGCCGGCGACTGGGCGTATTCCTTCCGTGTCAGGGGCCGGCCATGTGCTTCGATGGGAGAGTCGGCAGTCGCCTGGCGTGGCTTGAACTGCGGTGCTACATGGCCTGTTTGGCTGCGCGCGGCCGACGCCCCGCCCGGTCAGGGCTTCCTACAGCTCCGGAACCTGGTGGCCTCGTTGCGAAGGCGAAGCCCGGCGATGTGTGGCGGCTGCCCGCCCAGCGCCAACCGAACCTTGGGGGCGTTGCGGCACTCGCGGCCGTCGCGCCCGGAGCTGTTGCTGATCCACAGCGCCGGTGTGCGGGTGTCCAGGGCACTGTTGGCCTTGCGGAGTCGCGAGCCGGTGGTCATGAAGCAGTGGTTGTGCTCTGGGGTGGCGGGCTGTTGCAGCATCCAGTGGATGCCCTCGGTGAGCAGTAACTGGGCTCGGGCCTCCGCGGTGAGGGAGGGCAGAGCCTCGTTCGGGATCCAGTTGGCCATGTGGTCACCGCGGTTGATGTCGGTGAGGAGGCGGAGCGGAGCGTCGGGCACCACGACCGTGTCGAGGGGGTGAAGAGGCCGGCATCGGACAGGTCGGTGACGACGAAGCCGGGTTTGCCGTCATGGCGGAGCAGTGCACCGCCGCCCGTAGAGACTTCGGCAGTTGAGGCGAAGGCGCGAAGTTCGACGGCGGAGCGACCCGCCAACTCGTATAACCCCAGACCGATATGGCTTGGCTTGTGCGCTGTTCAGGATGCCGACCGCGAGTTCCTCGCCGTGGCCGCCTGGTCGGCTGACCGGCGCGTTCTCCGAACAACCCTCTGGTGTACCGTCGTTGGGTACGATCGAACTGAATGACGTATTCGAAGTCAGATGTGCTTTTACGAACACTGGGGGTTCCGTGCCAAAGGGCTACTGGGTCAGTGTCTACCGCGCCATTTCAGACCCGGAGAAGCTGGCCGCCTACAACAAGCTGGCCAGTCTGGCCGTGCAGGCCGGGGGCGGGCGGGTCCTCGCCATTGACGGCCGGGTCGTCGCATACGAGGCCGGAATCGCCGAGCGCACCATCCTGATCGAGTTCGAGAGCTTCGAGCAGGCCGTCGCGGTGCGCGAGAGTGAGGCCTACCAGGAGGCGCTGGCCGCGCTCTCCGGCGGCGTCGAGCGCGACTTCCGCATCATCGAAGGCCTCGACTGACGGTCGGCGACCTGCCCGGCGTCCAGCTCCGACAGGCACCGCGACGGAGAGGAAGCACCACACCGCCGGGCAGGCACGCGGCCAGAGCGATCGGCCGGACCGTGGGATCGGACAGCACCTGGATGTTCCCGTCGTGGCGCTCGTGCCTGCCCGACCACCACAGGTCCGCGCCGTCGGGGCCGGGTGCGAGGAGCGGTCGGTGGCCGCGACGGTGTCGTCTGGGTTCAGCTGCGAGCAGCCTTGGAGCCCCGCGAGTGCGGGGAGAACTGGCTGCGAGTCGTCTCGGAGCCCGCGACCCTCGGCTGACCCCCGCGAGTGCGGGGAGAACCTGGACGGTGTGATGGAAGCGATCACCACCGTCGGCTGACCCCCGCGAGTGCGGGGAGGACAACTGGAAGTCACCGGCGGCCTCGACCGCGTGCGGCTGACCCCCGCGAGTGCGGGGAGGACACCCACGACAGCCCCGACCAGTACAAGACGTACGGCTGACCCCCGCGAGTGCGGGGAGGGCATCAAGGCCGGGGGCAGCGCCTACCTGGTCACCGGCTGACCCCCGCGAGTGCGGGGAGGACGAGTGGCAGCGGATGCACGCCGTCGCCACCGCCGGCTGACCCCCGCGAGTGCGGGGAGGACTCTCCCCTTGGTCGGTGGTCACCACGTGAGTTCGGCTGACCCCCGCGAGTGCGGGGAGGACCCGGCTGACGCCGTGGCGGGGATGAACCTCCCCGGCTGACCCCCGCGAGTGCGGGGAGGACTACACCCCCGACGCGGTGAGCGCGCCGCACTTCGGCTGACCCCCGCGAGTGCGGGGAGGACGCGGCCGGCCCCGCAGCTGGCCCTTGATCGAGCGGCTGACCCCCGCGAGTGCGGGGAGGACCTCGCGCTGCCCGGCGACGTGGAGCGCGTCTACGGCTGACCCCCGCGAGTGCGGGGAGGACCCGTAGTGACCCTTCCAGAAGGACACGCGGCCCGGCTGACCCCCGCGAGTGCGGGGAGGACTCCTGGTAGTCCGGACGCGCACCGAACCTCTGCGGCTGACCCCCGCGAGTGCGGGGAGGACGCGTCCTGGAACCCTCCCAGGGACGACCCGGCCGGCTGACCCCCGCGAGTGCGGGGAGGACATGGCGGCGCCCAGGATCCTGGCAGAGGCGAACGGCTGACCCCCGCGAGTGCGGGGAGGACCCTTCGTGACCTGGGGTGATGTGGTGGCTTTGCGACTTCTTTGCACGTCTGAACGTGTGCGTGGCTGTTGAGGTGTCAAAGTGCTTGCGGGGCATTCTAGGCGCCTGCGCCGCATGCCCGTAGGGCGAGGGGCATGTCCGCACCGAGGCAGGGCGCCACGAGGCGGCCGTGGATCGGCCGCGTCGATCGCTGTGAGGCCAGGAGGCCGCCTGCGCACGGAACGAGGAGCTGGTGCGGCTCGATCTCGGCGGGTTGTTCGCGTAAGCAGGCAAAGGCCGAGGGTTCGGCCCACGAACTTTCCTCCGGAGCCGTCCTGTTGGCAAAGGCTCGAATCCGGCCGGGTGCCGCGTCGACGTAGGAGGGGAGTCGTCGCACTCCCGCCTGAAACTGGTGGACCCTTCGCCGGCGGCTACCGGCACCCCCAACTGATCGCCTGAGGGGAGAACCGTGCAGGCGCCCGCCCGTGTTCGAGACCGTCACAACCTGGGATGCCGCTGCGGCGGTGCCGGGCGATATGGCGCCGCCCCTTCAGTCGCGCAGACTGACACCGGACGTTCGTGATCCGGGAACTCGCCGTGGCCCCGGACGGTCGGCGGCAGGTGATCGGTCGCGAGCTGCACACGGCCGTCGTCGAAGGGTCCCCGGCTGGGCGCGTCATGCGTTCCATGCTCCGCTAGTCGGTCTCGGTACCGCCTCGGCCGGGGAAGATCCGGCCCAGGTGGTACCGCAGCACCCCGGTCGCCTGTTCTGCGGTCCGCTGGTTGAGCAGGACGCTGAGGCCCAGGCCGGCGGAGACGGCCAGCAGGACGACGGCCTCCTGGCGGGGGTCGAGTCGCGGGTCGGCGGTTCCGGCTTGCTGGGCGGCGGTCAACTGCCCGACCAGGAAGGCTTCCATCTCGTTGGGGGCGGCCAGGAACTCCTGTCCTGCCAGCGCCGGGTCGGTGACGGAGAGCACCGCGTACTCGGTGTAGACGAGGTGGAAGGCGCGGCTCTCCTCGTCGGTGGGGACGGCCTCCCGTAGTACCGCCTCGATGATGCCGCGCGGGTCGCCCGAGGCGCCGCTCGCTCGCACCCGGTGCCGGACCCGCTCGCCCATGCGGGTGGCGAGGCGGGTCATGGCGGCGAGGAGCAACTGTTCCTTGGTGTCGAAGTAGTACTGCACCAGGCGCACGGAGACGCCCGCCTCCACCGCCACCGAGCGCATGGTGACGGAGTGCAGGCCGCTGCTCGCCGCCGAGCGGAGCAGGGCGTCGATGATGTGGGCCCGCCGCTCCTCGTGATCCACCAGCTTGGGCATCGGGTTCCTTCCGGATGTTTTTGTGGTACAACCATACCACCAACAAGGGGGAGTGATCATGACCAGGACCAGCGTCGGGCACTTCGTCAGTGAGGCGGCCCGGGTGAGGTTCCTCGCGGCGTACGACCGGGCGATGGAGCTGTGGCCGGGCCCGCGGCAGGAGTTCGACGTCGAGACCGCCTACGGGAGCGTCCATGTCCACCGCTACGGCCCGACGGCCGGCGGCGAGCCGATCGTGCTGCTGCACGGCCACGCCGGGCACCCGTCCAACTGGTACCCGCAGATCGCGGCGCTGGGCGAGCACCATCCGGTCTACGCGATCGACACCCTGGACGACCCGGGCCGCAGCGTGCAGCGCGTCGCCGCGCCGGGCTCGGCGGAGAACGCCGCGTGGCTGGGGGAGGTGCTGGCCGGTCTCGCCCTGGAGCGGGTGCACCTGGTAGGGGTGTCGTACGGGGGCTGGCTGGCGCTCAACCAGGCGATCCACGGGCCCGAGCGGCTGGCCTCGGTCGTGTCGCTCGATCCGGGCGGGATCGAGAAGGTGCCCGCCCGGTTCTACGTCCACATGGTCGCCGGCTTGTTCGGCATGCTGGCCCCGCGCCCGCTGCGCCCGGCGGTCGGGCGGCTGCTGGCGAACCCGGCGCTCAGCGCGCCGCGCGAGATGATCGCGCCGCTGATGCTGGCGATGCGGAGCTACAAGCCGGGCGCCCGCCCGCCGGCCCGGCCGTTCACGGACGAGGAGTTGGCGTCGGTCCGGCTGCCGGTGTCGGTCCTGGTGGGCCGGCGCAGCGCGCTGCTGCGGCCGCGCCAGGTGGTGGAGCGGGTCACGGCGCACATCCCGGGCGCGCGGGCGGAGATCGTCGAGAAGGCCGGGCACGGACTGAACCTGGAGCAGCCCGAGGCGGTCAACGCGAGGCTGCTCAGCTTCATCGGCGCTGTCGGAGAGGGCCGGTTGTAGGCATCGGCCGCGCGCCCGCCTGCGCGAGAAGTGCGAGAAGCGCGAGAGGCGTAAGAGGCAGGAGAAGCGGGAGAAGCGGGAGAAGCGCGAGAAGTCGGACGGGCCGACTTCTCACGCACCCCGGCGAGCGACATCACGCCGCCGACCGCATCGCCGTGGCCGCCCGGGCCTCGTCGTAGCGCCGCAGCACCAGCCGGGCGACGGCCGGGTGGGTGCCCAGCGGGGCGCCGGTCCAGGTGGCCGGGGTGGCGGCGGCGCGGCGGGCGAAGTGGCCGGGGGAGAGCAGGTAGGCGGCGAGGGCGACCTCGGGGTGTCCGGCGGCCACGAGGTCCGCGACCGCCTGGTGCGGGGTGGGGGCGGCCGCCGCGAGGTGGGCGGGGGTGACCGGGCGGCCGAGGCGGGCGGCCAGGAGGGATGCCATCCGGGTGGTGTCGGCGACGCCTGTCGGGTCGGAGGAGCCGGCGCCGGCCAGGACGACGGGGGCGTGCGGTGGGGCGCCTGCCTCGGCGAGGCGGTCCGCCAGCGCTTCGGCGAGCAGGCGGTGCGGGCCGAGGGCGGGGGCGAGGCGGCAGGGCGGCAGGCCGGCGGCCGCGAGGGCGGCGGGGAGGTCGACCCGCAGGTGGTGGCCGGTGGAGAGGAGGAGCGGGACCACGATCGGCCGCGCGGAGGCGAGTGGGGCGAGGGCTTCGGCGAGGGACGGCCGGGCGAGGTCCAGGAAGCAGCAGCGGAGCGGCAGTTCCGGACGGAGCGCGTGAACCAGGCGCAGCAGGGCGCGGGTCGAGGAGGCGGCGGCCGGGTCGCGGCTGCCGTGTGCCACGGCGAGCAGCATCAGTCCGCCGCCAGCCGGTAGCCGCGCTTGGGCACCGTGTGGATCAGTGTCGCGTGGGTGCCCAGGGCGGTTCGCAGTCGGCCGACCGCGGCCTCCACCGCGTGTTCGTCGGCGCCGGCCTCCGGCCAGGCGGCGCGCAGGAGTTCGGCGCGGCTGAGCACCCGGCCGGGCCGCTCCGCCAGGGCCCGTAGGACGGCGGCGCCGAGCGGGCTGAGCCAGTGGCTCTGGCCGTCGACCAGGGCGGCGTTTCCCTGGAGGGTCAACAGCCCGATGGGCAGGGGGACTTCGTTGCGGAAGCGGCCCGGCAGGGTGTCCTCGATCAGCCGGACCAGCGAGCCGAGCCGGCCGCGCTCGGGGTGGACGGCGGGCAGGCCGAGTTCGGTGAGCGGGCGGGCGCAGAGCGCGCCGACGCACACCGGCAGGACGTCCGCCCGCAGGGCGCCGAGCAGCGGCTCGTACAGGCCTTCGGCCTTCGCCGTGGCGAACAGCGCGGTGATCGCGGACGCGCTGGTGAAGGTGAGCGCGTGCAGTTGGCGCCGTGCGGTCTGGTCGAGCAGGCGGTGGACCGCCGTCGGGTCGTCCGGTGGTGCCCAGCGGTAGACCGGGACGGAGATCACCTCCGCGCCGCGCTCGCGCAGCGCCGCCTCGAAGGCGTCCGGCGGGACGCCGTGCTCCTGGACGGCGATCCGGCGCCCGGTCAGCGGGCGGGCGAGCAGCCAGGTGAGGATCTCGTCGGTGGCCTCGGTGGCGGGGGACCAGCCCTCGTCCAGTCCGCTGGCCCGGACCGCCCCGGTCTCCTTGGGCCCCCGGGTGAGCACCACCGCGCCGCGGCAGGCCTCGACGAGGGCGGCGGCCCGGCCCCAGCCCTCGGCGGCGCTCATCCAGCCGCGCCAGCCGACCCCGGTGGTGGCCACCACGTAGTCGAGCGGGGCGGACAGGCAGCGGTCGGTGGCCTCGCGCAGCGCGGAGTCGTCGGCGAGCGGCAGGATGCGCAGGACCGGGGCCTCGACCACCTGGGCGCCGCGCCGTCTGAGCAGCGCGATCAGCTCCTCCCGGCGGCGTGCGGCGGTGACGCCGACGGTGTACCCGGTGAGCGGCCCTGCTGGTGGGACGGTTGCCATGCCGGTCAGCCTCCGCCCGCCGTGTTACGGCAGTGTTGCCCGGCCGTCACCGACGGGTTAGCGAAACCGCCGCTGAGGTTACGTCAGGTGTCCGGCCGCGCACGACCGAACCGCGGGCCGTGTGAGCGGCGTGTACCGTGCACGCAACCATTTCGACCCCGTCGCGAAACAGAGCCCGGAGAAGATCCGCACATGACACGAACCGCTCTCGCGGCCGCCACCGACACCCACTGCCCGTACTGCGCCCTCCAGTGCGGGATGCGGCTGGCCCCGGGCAGGGGCCGGGCGGCGGTCGAGGTGCTGGAGCGCCCCGACTTCCCGGTGAACCGCGGCGCCCTGTGCGGCAAGGGCAGTTCGGCGCCCGCGCTGCTGGCCAGGGACGTCCGGCTGACCGGCCCGCTGCTTCGCGACCGCCCCGGCGGGCCGCTGCGCTCGGCGGGCTGGCCCGAGGCGCTGGACACGGTGGCCGCCGGGCTGGCCCGGGTGCGTGAGGAGCACGGGCCGGACGCGGTCGGGGTGTTCGGCGGCGGCGGGCTGACCAACGAGAAGGCCTACCTGCTCGGCAAGTTCGCCCGGGTCGTGTTGGGCACCGCCAACATCGACTACAACGGCCGGTTCTGCATGTCCTCGGCCGCCGCCGCGCACCGCCGGGCCTTCGGCCTGGACCGCGGCCTGCCGTTCCCGCTCGACGACATCCCGCACACCGGCTGCCTGATCCTGGTCGGCGGCAACCCGGCCGACACGATGCCGCCCGCCGTCCGCTACCTGCGCGAACTGCGCGAGAACGGCGGTAGGTTGATCGTGGTCGATCCGCGCCGCACCCGCACCGCCGAACTGGCCGACCTGCACCTCCAGCCCCGCCCCGGCGGGGACCTCGCGCTCGCCCTCGGCCTGCTGCACCTGGTGATCGCGGACGGCCTGACCGACCAGGATTTCATCGACGCCCGGACGACCGGCTTCGAGCGGGCCCGAGAGAGCGCGATGGCCCACTGGCCCGACCGGGTGGAGCGGATAACCGGCGTACCGGTCCATCAACTGCGCGAAGCGGCCGGAATGTTCGGACGGGCGGAGAGCGGCATGGTGCTCACCGCGCGCGGCCCCGAGCAGCAGAGCAAGGGCACCGACACCGTCGGCGCCTGGATCAACCTGTGCCTGGCCACCGGCAAGTCCGGCCGCCGGTACAGCGGTTACGGCTGCCTGACCGGGCAGGGCAACGGCCAGGGCGGACGCGAGCACGGCCAGAAGGCCGACCAACTGCCCGGCTACCGCTCGATCGAGGACCCGGCGGCCCGCGCCCACGTCGCCGCCGTGTGGGGCGTCGCGGCCGACAGCATCCCCGGCCCCGGCAGGTCCGCGTACGAGCTGTTGGACAGCCTCGGCCGGCCCGACGGCGTGCGGGCGCTGCTGCTGGCCGGCTCCAACCCGGTGGTGTCCGCGCCGAACGCCGGGCACGTCACCGAACGGCTGCGCGCACTGGACCTGCTGGTGGTCGCCGACGTGGTGCTCTCCGAGACCGCGCGGCTCGCGGACGTCGTGCTGCCGGTCACCCAGTGGGCCGAGGAGGACGGCACCACCACCAACCTGGAGGGCCGGGTGATCCTGCGCCGCCGCGCCGTCGACCCGCCGGAGGGCGTCCGCGGCGAACTCTGGGTGCTGCGCGAACTGGCGGCCCGGCTCGGGGTTCCCACCGGATTCCCGGCCGAGGCCGAACCGGCCTTCGAGGAGCTGCGCCGCGCCTCGGCCGGCGGCGACGCCGACTACGCGGGCATCAGCTACCGGCGGATCGCCGACGAGGACGGGGTGTTCTGGCCCTGCCCGACGCCGGACCACCCGGGCACCCCGCGGCTGTTCCTGGAGCGCTACGCCACCCCCGACGGCCGGGCCCGGTTCGCCGACGTCACCCACCGCCCGGCCGCCGAGGAGCCGGACGAGGCCTACCCGCTGTACCTGACCACCGGCCGGGTGCTCGCCCACTACCAGAGCGGCGCCCAGACCCGGAGGGTCGCCGAGCTCAACGCGGCCGCGCCCGGACCGTACGTCGAACTGCACCCCCGCCTGGCCGGGCGGCTCGGGATCGCGGACGGCGAGCCGGTGGCCGTCACCAGCCGGCGGGGCCGGGCCGTCGCCCCGGCCCGGATCACCGACGCCATCCGGCCGGACACCGTCTTCATGCCCTTCCACTGGGCGGGCGCCGGCCGGGCCAACAGTCTCACCAATCCGGCGCTGGACCCGGTCTCCCGGATGCCGGAGTTCAAGCTCTGCGCCGTCCGGGTGGAGCCGGTCCGCACCGAGGCCGCGAAGTGACCCCCAGGATCGCCGTGGTCGGCGGCGGCATGGCGGCCGCCCGCTTCGCCGAGCGGTACGGCGCCCTCGGCGGCCCCGGCGAGGTCACCGTGTACGGCGCCGAGCCGCGCGCCCCGTACAACCGGGTGCTGCTCACCGAGGTGCTGACCGGGCGCCACGACCCCGAGTCGATCGCACTGCCGCTCGGCGGCGCCGGGCTCAGACCGGGGTGCGAGGTGCTGGCGATCGACCTGGGAGGCCGCACCGTCAAGCTGGCGGACGGCAGTGCCGAACCCTGGGACGAACTGGTCCTGGCCACCGGGGCGGACCCGGTACTGCCGCCGGTGCGCGGGCTGCGCCGCCCCGACGGACACGGCCTGGCCGAGGGCGTCCACACGCTGCGCACCCTGGAGGACTGCGTCCGGCTCGCGGAGGAGGCGGTCGAGGCCGAGCGGGCCGTGGTGATCGGCGGCGGGGTGCTCGGGGTGAGCACCGCCCGGGCGCTGGCCGGCATCGGCGTGCACACCGAGATCGTGCAGCGGGGACCATATCTGATCGATCGTCAGCTCGATGCCGGGGCGGCCGCCGTGCTGCTCGGAAAGCTGCGGGCGCTCGGCGTCGCATGCCACCTCGGCACCCGGCCCGTCGCCCTGCACACCGGGGCCGGCGGCCGGGGGAGGGTCCGTTCGGTGGAGCCGGCCGACGGCGGCCGGCTGGACTGCGACCTGGTCGTCCTCGCCTGCGGCACCCGCCCGAGCACCGCGCTCGCCGAGGCCGCCGGGCTGCCCGTCGCCACCGGCGTCCTGGTGGACGACGACCTGGCCGCGGCCCCGCACGTCCACGCGATCGGCGACTGCGCCGAGCACCGCGGCACCGTGTACGGACTGGCCGGCCCCGCCTGGGAACAGGCCGACGTGCTCGCCCGCCGGCTCTCCGGCGCCGAACCGGATGCCCGCTACCCCGGCAGCGCCCGGCGCGCCCGGCTCAGCGCCGGCGGCCTGGACTACGTGGCCTTCGGCGCCGTGGACGAGGGCGACGGCCAGGGCCTCGACGTGCTGCGGCTCACCGACGCCACCCGCGGCAGCTACAAGAAGCTCGTCCTGCGCGGCGACCGGCTGGTCGGCGCCATCCTGCTCGGCGACCTTGCCACCGTCGACGAGCTGGCCGGCGCCTTCGCCGACGGCGGAGTGCCGGCCGGCGACCCCCTGCACCTGCTCACCCGAGGAACTGTGATGACTGGAGAGGCCTGATGACCCCTGACGACCGCACTGTCCGGGACCTCGTCCTGGTCGGCCACGGCATGGTCGGCCAGCGCTTCCTGGAGGCCTGGACCGAGCAGCCGGCCGCGCGCGGCTGGCGGGTCACCGTGCTCGCCGAGGAGCCGCGGCCCGCCTACGACCGGGTCCACCTCGGCGCGCTGTTCACCGGAAGCACCGCCGAGGACCTCGCGCTCTGCCCGGCCGACTTCCCCGCCGAGCACGGCATCGACCTGCGACTGGGCGACCCGGTCACCGCGATCGACCGGCCCCGGCGGCTGGTGCGCACCGCGTCCGGGGCCGAAGTCCGGTACGACGTCCTGGTGCTGGCCACCGGGTCGGCACCCTTCGTGCCCCCGGTTCCGGGCACCGACGCCCCCGGCTGCCACGTCTACCGGACGGTCGAGGACGTGGACGCCATCCGGGCCGGCGCGGCCACCGCACGCACCGGCGTGGTGGTCGGCGGCGGACTGCTCGGCCTGGAGGCGGCCGGTGCGCTGCGGGCCGGCGGGCTGGACACCCACGTGGTGGAGTTCGCGCCCCGGCTGATGGCCGTCCAGGTGGACGACGGGGGCGGCGCGGCGCTGCGCCGCGCGATCGAGGACCTGGGCGTCACCGTCCACACCGGCGCCGGGGCGAGCGGCGTGCTCACCGGCCCGGACGGCCGGGTCCGCTCCCTCGCCCTCTCCGACGGGCGCGAACTGCCCGCCGACCTGGTGGTGTTCTCGGCCGGCGTCCGCGCCCGCGACCAGCTGGCCCGGGACTGCGGGCTGCCGGTCGGCGAGCGCGGCGGCGTCGTGGTCGACGCCCACTGCCGTACCGCGGACCCGGCGGTCCTCGCCATCGGCGAGTGCGCCCAGGCCGCCGACGGCCGGGTCTACGGGCTGGTCGCCCCCGGCTACCAGATGGCCGAGACGGCGGCGCGCACCCTGGCCGGCCCGTCCGGCGAGGGCTTCACCGGCGCCGACACCTCCACCGAGCTCAAGCTGCTCGGCGTGGACGTCGCCAGCTTCGGCGACCCGCACGGCACCGCCGACGGCGCCCTCGACGTGCTCTACAGCGACAGCCGCAGCGGCGTCTACCGGAAACTCGTCATCGCCGCGGACGGCGCGCTGCTCGGCGGCGTCCTGGTCGGCGACACTGGCGGCTACGACACTCTGCGGCCGCTCGCCGTCGCCGGGCGGCCGCTGCCGGTGGCGCCCGAACGGCTGGTGCTGCCGGCCGGGTTCGCGGGATCCGCCGGGCCGGTCGCGCTGCCCGACGACGCGGTGCTCTGCTCCTGCCACAACGTGACCCAGGGCGCGGTCCGCGCCGCCGTCCGCGACCGGGGCTGCGACAGCGTCGCCGCCGTCAAGAAACGCACCCGGGCCGGCACCGGCTGCGGCAGCTGCCTCAAGCGGCTCGGCACCATCGTGGGCGAGGAACCGGCCGCCTCCGGAGTCTCCACCAGCCGGGGCCTGTGCGAGCACTTCGCCCACACCCGGGCCGAGTTGTACGAGATCGTCCGGGTCACCGGGGTGACGACCTTCACCGAACTGCGCGACCGGCACGGCAGCGGCGAGGGCTGCGAGATCTGCAAGCCGACCGTCGCCTCCATCCTCGCCAGCCTCGGCAACGGCCACATCCTGGACGGCGAGCAGGGCGCGCTCCAGGACTCCAACGACCACTTCCTCGCCAACCTCCAGCGCAACGGCTCCTACTCGGTCGTCCCCCGGGTGCCCGGCGGCGAGATCACCCCCGAGGGCCTGATCGCGATCGGCGAGATCGCCCGCGACCACGGCCTCTACACCAAGATCACCGGTGGCCAGCGGATCGACCTCCTCGGCGCCACCGTCGACCAACTGCCGGGCATATGGCGCAAGCTGGTCGACGCGGGATTTGAATCCGGACACGCCTACGGCAAGTCGCTGCGCACCGTGAAGTCCTGCGTCGGCGAGACCTGGTGCCGCTTCGGCGTCCAGGACTCCACCGCACTGGCCATCGAACTGGAGCTGCGCTACCGGGGGTTGCGCGCCCCGCACAAGCTCAAGGCGGCCGTCTCCGGCTGCGCCCGCGAGTGCGCGGAGGCCCAGGGCAAGGACTTCGGCGTCATCGCCACCTCGGCCGGCTGGAACCTCTACGTCGGCGGCAACGGCGGCATGACCCCGCGCCACGCCGACCTGCTCGCCGCCGACCTCGACCGCGAGACGCTGATCCGCACCATCGACCGCTACCTGATGTTCTACATCCGCACCGCCGACCGGCTGGAGCGCACCTCGGTCTGGCTGGAGCGGCTGGAAGGCGGCCTGGACCACCTGCGGGCCGTGGTGCTGGACGACTCGCTCGGCATCGCCGCCGAGCTGGACGAACTGATGGAACGTCACATCGGCGGCTACCAGGACGAATGGGCCGAGACCCTGGCCGACCCGGAACGACTGCGGCGCTTCGCCTCCTTCGTCAACGCGCCCGGCACCCCCGACCCCGCCGTGACCTTCGTCCCCGAACGCGGCCAGATCCGCCCGGCCCGTCCCGGCGAGGCCGGGCACCCCCACAGCTCCCCGGCGCTGGTCGCCGGAGACCGACCGGAGGTTCTCACCCCATGACCGTACAGATCCACGACGGCACCTGCTGGCAGACCGTCTGCGACCTCGCCGACCTCCAACCGGGCCGCGGCGTGGCCGTGCTGCTCCCCGAAGCCGGACAGGTCGCGCTCTTCCGCGGCGGCTCCGACGAGCTGTACGCCGTCGACAACCTCGACCCGTTCAGTGGAGCCCCCGTCCTGTCCCGCGGCCTGCTCGGCAGCCGCGGCGACCGGCCGACGCTCATCTCGCCGATGTACAAGCAGGTCTACGACCTCACCGACGGCCGCTGCCTCGACGAGGACACCGCCCCCGACGGCACGCCCGCCGTGCTGCGGCGCTGGCCCGTCCGGATCGCCACCACCGGAGCCGCGCGATGACCGCCCTCACCGCCTCGCCGGTCGACCCCGACAGACGCGCCCCGCACGAGGACTGGGACCCGGAGGACGAGGAGTTCTGGGCCCGGAGCGGCGCCCGGATCGCCAGGCGGAACCTGGTGTTCTCCGTGTTCAGCGAACACATCGGCTTCTCCGTGTGGAGCCTCTGGTCGGTCCTGGTCCTGTTCCTCGGCCCCGAGTACCACATCGACACGGCAGGCAAGTTCACCCTCACCGCGCTGCCCACCGCACTCGGCGCGCTGGTGCGGCTCCCGTACACCTTCGCCGTCGCCCGGTTCGGCGGACGCACCTGGACGGTGATCAGCACCCTGCTGCTGCTCGTGCCCACCGCCCTCGCGGCCCTCGTGCTGGAACCGGGCGTCCCGTACGGCACGCTGCTGGCCGTCGCCTGCGTGGCCGGGGTCGGCGGGGGCAACTTCGCCTCCTCGATGGCCAACATCAACGCCTTCTACCCGCACCGGCTCAAGGGCTGGGCACTCGGCATCAACGCCGGCGGCGGCAACCTGGGCGTACCGGCGGTGCAGCTGCTCGGGCTGCTGGTGCTGGCCACCGCCGGCGCCGCCCACCCCCGGCTGCTGCCGCTGCTCTACCTGCCGCTGATCCTTCCGGCGGCGGTCGGGGCGTGGTGGAAGATGGACAACCTGCCCGCCACTCCCGGTGGTTCGAGGGCGGGACGGGCGCTGCGCGACGTCGCCCGGGACCCGTACGGCTGGGCCGTCTGCGCCCTCTACATCGGCACCTTCGGCTCCTTCATCGGCTTCGGCTTCGCCTTCGGGCAAGTGCTCCAGGTGCAGTTCCACGAGCGCTTCGACACCCCGGTCAAGGCCGCCGCGCTCACCTTCCTCGGGCCGCTGCTCGGCTCGCTGATGCGTCCGGTCGGCGGCCGGCTCGCCGACCGGTTCGGTGGCGCGCGGGTGACACTCGGCACCTTCGCCGCCATGGGCGCCGGTACGGCGGTGGTGCTCGCCGCCTCCCGGGCGCACTCGCTGCCGCTGTTCCTGGCCGGGTTCGTCGCGCTGTTCGTGCTCAGCGGCGTCGGCAACGGATCGACGTACAAGATGATCCCCGCGCACTACCAGGCCGTGGCCCGGGCATCCGTCGAGGCCGGGGCCGACCCGGCGGCCGCCGAGGCCGACTCCCGAGGCCGCTCCGCGGCGCTGATCGGGCTCGCCGGGGCGATCGGGGCGTTCGGCGGGGTGCTGGTGAACCTGGCGTTCCGGCAGTCCTTCCTGGCCGGCGGCAGCGGGGACGCGGCGTACGCGGGGTTCCTGGTGGCGTACGCGGGCTGCTCGGCGCTGACCTGGGCGGTCTGGTTCCGACGGCGGTGACGGGGCCTTGGGCGGGGTTTCCGTAGAGGCTCCGGGCGGCGGGGAGCACGTTCGGACGGCCCGGCGCGCGAGCGCCCGGCGAGACGGTTAGCGTCGGCCGCAACACGTCCTCGGACCCGGAGGTTTGCAGTGCAGCGGTGGATCACTCTGACGGTACTCACCTCGGCCCTCACCGGCTTGACCGGCGTCACCGGCGCCGCCGTGCCCGCCTGGGCGGACGACGACCAGGCCACCACCACCGTCACCCTCGGCGAGTCGGCCAGGATCGATCCCAAGGCCGGCGGCCGGGTCCGGGTGGACGTCGCGTACGTGTGCACGAACGCGGAGGACGCGCGCTCGCTCACCGTCTCGGTGGAACAGAAGAACCCGGAGGACGCCACCGCCACCGCCTTCGGCTCCAGCCGGACGGCGGAGACGGACATCGTCTGTGACGGGACGCCGCAGACCCGGGAGGTCATCGTCCAGTCCAAGACCTACAACTGGCTCCCGGACCTCGACGCCATCCTGACCGCCACCATCTCCGACATCGGCGCCGCCCCGCCGGCGGCCGCCGACGCCAAGCGGATCACCCTGGTCGCCGCTGAGTGATGCGCCCCCTCGTCCGGGCCGCCGCCCTGGCGCTGCTGCTCGCGGCCGGTCCCGTCCTGACCGGCTGCGTCAGCGCGTTCACGGTGGCGGGCCCGGAGGAGACCAGCAGCTCCGCCGTCGTGCCGCCGTCGGAGCCGCTGTCTCCCGTTCCGTCGCCCAGCCCCGTCGCCGGGACGGTGACGGTCCGCGACTTCGCCTTCGACCCGGCCGACCTCACCGTCCGCCCGGGCGCGGTGGTGATCGTGACCAACACCGGCACCACCACCCACACCCTCACCGCCCAGGACGGCGGCTTCGACACCGGACCGATCGCCCCGGGGACCGCCGTTTCCCTGACCGCGCCGAGCCGGCCGGGGGCGTACTCGTACCTGTGCGGCTTCCACCACTTCATGCGCGGCATCCTGACCGTGGCGTGAGGGGCGATTGCCCTACGCTCGTGCCCTGCACCTGGGGAGGGTACGAGGGATGGTCGACAGGACGTCGAACACGATGAACGGCACCGCACACGGGTCCGTCACGCAGATCGGCAACGTCGGCGGGAACGTCTACGTGGGCGTGAGCCGGCACCCGGGCGATGTTCCGGAGGACGCCGACGAGTGGGCGCGGATCGCGGCGCGCTCGCGCGTCTGGAGCCACGTCCGCAAGGACCGGGAGATCGAGCCCTACCGGCGCGTCGCGAGGGAGGCCGTCGCCGAGCTGGCCCGGATGCGGGACGAGACGGTGCTCGCCGACGACCCGTGGCAGGACCCCGGGATCGCCGCGCGTTTCGCCGCACGAGTCGACTGGCTGCTCGGCGACGACCGTCTGGACCTCTACCCGGCCGAGGCCGCGCTGCTGGTCGTGCTCCCGTTCCTCTACCGGGTCCGCTCGCTGCGCCTGGCGGCGGCCCGGGCCTCCGTCCGCCCGACCGATCTGCTGCCCTCGGCCGAGGGCGGTGACCGTTCGTCCTTCGAGCACTTCGTCGAGTCCTACGACCTGCTGGTGGGCCGTACCCGGACCCGCCCCGCCTCCACCGCCCCGCTCGGCTGGTGGTTCTTCCACCGCTGGCTCGACCAGCACGAGGACCTTGCCGACCCGGAGGGCGTGCAGGAGATCCTCGACGCGCTGCCCGCTCTGTCGGAGCTCGGCGAGACCTTCGCCCTCAGGCGCGTCCGCGACCTGCTGCACGGGCTCCGCCGGGGCCCCGACGTGGGCCACCACGACTACCTGTCCGGCCTCAGTCCGGACGACCATCTGAGGGCTCCGGGCGAACAGCAGGTCCGGGAACGACGGTTGGCCCTGCTGCTGGCGCTGGCATACGGGACCGCGATCGAGATGACGGCCCTGCCCGAGATCGTGGCCGAGCACCTCGGCATCCCGGAGGAGTACGAGGTCGATCTCACAGACCTGCGCCGCACGCTGGACGGCGCGGTCTGGGGTGGCACGTACGACCTGCCCGTGCTGCGCGCCGAGTGCCACCACGAGGCGGTGGCCGAGGGGCTCCGTCAGTACACCGCCCGAGCGGACGAACTCCTGCACGCGGTCCGCCGTGTCCTCAGCGAGCACCTGCTCCCCACCCGCCTCAGCGCCGACGGCGCCGGCCCGGCGGGCAGGGCCTTCACCAGCTGGGCGCGCTTCCGCATGGACGAGCGCCGGGTGCGCAGCCTGCTGATGGGCGTCGAGCTCTACCGGGACCGGGACCTGGCCGTCCGCGAGCTCTATCAGAACGCCCTTGACGCCTGCCGGTACCGCCGCGCCCGCACCGAGTACCTGAACCGCACCAACCCGATGGTCCACTACCCGTACGACGGCCTCATCCGGTTCCGCCAGGGCGTGGACGACCACGGCCGCGCCTATCTGGAGTGCGAGGACGACGGCGTCGGCATGGGGGAGGAGGAGCTGCGCGGCGTCTTCTCCAACGCGGGCGCCCGGTTCGCCGAGCAGCTGGACTTCAAGCTCGAACGCGCCCGGTGGCGGAGGGCCGACCCGCCCGTCGAGCTGTATCCCAACAGCCGCTTCGGGATCGGGGTCCTGAGCTACTTCATGCTCGCCGACGAGATCCGGGTGACGACCTGCCGCATGGACGGGGACGGTCAGCTGGGCCCGAACCTGAGCGTGTCCATCTACGGGCCCGGCCACCTCTTCCGGATCCTCCCGCTCGCCGAGCCGGCCCGGAAGCCCGGCACCACGGTGCGGCTGTACCTGCGGGAGGACATCGACCTCGGGGATTCCTGGTCGGCGCTGGATGTCCTCGAACGCCTGCTGGGCATCGCGGAGTTCCGAACGACGGCGGACCACGACGAGCGGCACGTCGAGTGGGAGCCCAAGGTGCTGAGGACCAGAGAGGAGGGGACGAGGGGAGAGTTCGGGTACCACGCGTCGGGCACGGTCGTTCCTTGGGAGCACGCCCCCGAGGGCGCGCAGGTGACGTGGTGCGAGCAAGGCGGCGCCCTCCTGGTGGACGGCCTGTTCGTCGAGCCTTCGGCGCACGGAGACCTGGTGAGCCATGGCAGCGCTCTGGCAGGGGTCGTCGTCAATCTCTCGGGAGCGTGGTCGCCGGGCAAGCTGTCCGTCGACCGGCGCCTCGTCATCGACGATGTGTCCCACCACGTTCGTGAACTCCTGACCGCGGCGGCCGCTGACCTGGTGCGGACCGACTCGGCGCTGCTGGGCATGGAATGGCTCGCGGTCGTGATGGACGTGAACGTCGAGCTCGCGGACGTCGTGGCTGCCGAGTGCGTTCGGCAAGGCCGGCGCTTCGAGCACCGGGGCCTCGAATTCGACACCCGGCGGACCGGGTGTCTTCCCAACGACGTCGGCCTGCTCGGCGCGTTGGGGATCTCCGTGTCCGGTGGAGGGGAGTACCCGGAGCGGGGCGTGCCGGACGATTCAGTGGTTCTCTGGAGACTTCTGGCGCACGACCGGCGGGAGCAGTTGGCAGCGCTCGCGGAGATCTGGCCGGTGGACGCGATCGCGGGCCGTGTCCGGGTGGCGATGCCCTCCGATCGGCTCTCCATGACGGTCCATGACCGGAGGCGGAGGCCTTGGCCGCGTCACCGGATGCCCGCCCGTCCCAGGGGTGGCGTTGAGCCGGCCACGGTCACGGTCACGGCGTTGCTGGCGGCGGCGGACGGACGGGCCGTGACCGAGGTGGCGGAGGAGTGGTCACGGAACGGTGTGAGTGTTTCCCGGGACGTGCTCGACCTGGCACTTGCCATCGAGTCCGACCCGTTGTTCCTGCGGGGGGCCGGGACGGCCCGTCGGGTTCAGGGGTGGCCGGAGCCGGGTGAGGCCGTCGCTCCCGGGCATCTGGCCAAGATCAGCGCCACGCTGGGTGTTCCCGTCGCCGAGGTCGCCGAGGCCGTGGCGGCGTACGGGCTCGGAGCCGACCTCGCGGGGCTTCCCCCGCTGCCGTCGGACGACGTGGCCGTGATCCTCAGCCGTGGCCTCGACGGGGCGTGGCCGTGGCTGAGCCGGGCGGATACCGTGCCTGTCGCACACGTCCTGCGCGTGGCGAAGGACAGGGAGACCGGCGTCGCCGAGGCGCTCGGACGGCTCGCGCGGCTCGGGTTCCCGGTCCCCCGCATGCCGGGTGATGCCAGGGTGGAGGATCTGATCCTCTTCGACGGGGCGCGCGCCTGGGGTGACCCCGTGGATGTCGACTTCCGACACGCGTTCGGCCTTCTCATGTCCAGGGACGTCACGTTGGAGGAGGTGGTCGGTCGGTACCGGGCCTACGGATCGCCGATGTTCCTGCCGGGCCGGGCCAAGCGCCTCGACCGGGAGCTCTTCCAGGCCAGGGGTGCTCTGAACTGGGAGGGTCTGGCCATGGGCGACACGGTTCCGTTCGCCAGGTTGATCACGGCCGGGCAGCGCCTCGACAGGCATCCGGAGGAGTTGGCGGGTCATCTGAGGTCCCGGGGAATCGCCGTGTCCTGCGGCCGACTGCCCCAAGGGGTGACGAACCGCCAAGCTCAGCAGATCCTCGGGGAGTTGGCGTATCCGCTGCGTAGGGGCATGTGGTTGGCGACCCTCCTGGAGACCTCCCAGCGAACCGGCCACGCGATCCCGCGGATCGTCGACTGGTACCGCGAGTGGGGCATCGACGTCCCCGACGTCGCCGAGCTGATCCGCGACGCCCTCGCCCGCGTCCCCATGGCCGACCCCGTGTGAGCACCGAATTCACCCGTGAACAGGGCTGCTGCAACGGCCCTCCTTGTTCTACAGTTCTGTAGAACTACACGGGGCGACGATCGGGGACGAGCATGGACAGGCCGCTTCGGCTGCCGCAGCAGGATCGGGCGGACTTCGAGACGGAACTGGGGCGCGCGCTCTCGGCTCCGCAGGTGCGGGAGGTGCTGCGGGCCGGCGGCGACGAGGCCCGGGGGGTCGAGCGGTTGCGGCGGGCGGCGCGGGAGAACGCGGAGTTCGTGCTGGCCGCGGCGGCGCCCGAGTACGAGCGGTACGCGGCGCTGCGGGCGGATGCGGACGCGGTGGCGCGGCTGCCGGTGGACGCGCCGCCGCGGGAGCGGGCGTCGGGGTGGTGGGGGGTGCTGGGGCTGGTCGTGCCGGTCATCGCGGTGGGGGCGGCGGTGGCCTTCCTGGTGCTGGGCTGGGTGCTCGGGCTGGTCGAGGACCTGGAGGTGCTGTCGCAGGCGCTGCTGGAAGCCGGGTGGGTGTCGATCGGGGCAGGGGCGGTGAGTCTGCTGGTGGGTGGACTCGGGCTCCTGGGGGCGGCCCGGTCCAGGAGGCCTGAGGCCGGGGAAGTGGCCGACGGGCCGGGCGAGTTGGTACTGGCGCGCGATGCCTGGCGGCTGGCGCTGGCGGAGCGCGGGCTGGTGCCGTACCTGGTGGCGCAGGCGAACGCGGTGGACGGTCGGCGGCGTTGACCGGACCTGACCGGGCCTGACCGGACCGGGCGTGGCAGGCCGGATCAGGCCTGGTCGAGTCTCGCCGCGCGGGCGGCGTCGACCAGGAGCTGGGCGGCGTCCGGGGGGATGGACAGGCGGCGGGCGATCCACGGCGCAGGGCGGCCGGCCCGGGCGAGCATCCAGGCGGAGTACAGGTGGCCGAGCTGGGGCGCGTTCTCGGCGAGCAGCAGCGGGCGGACGGCCTCCATCGGGAAGCCTTCGAGCGCGCGGGCGCTGTACTCGCGGCCGTTGGGGCCGGGCGGGGGCAGCGGGAGCGGGCGGCGCAGGTCGAGCCAGCGGCTGAGCAGCACGGCGCCGACCGCCAGCAGGCCGGCGCCGGAGGCGCCGATCAGGATGCCGCCGATGACCGGGCGGTCCTCCTCCTCGGCCATGCCCAGGGCGATCTCCTCCAGGACGAGCAGGCCGAGCACGGTGAGCAGGACCGCGGCCTCGGCGGGGCGCGGGTGGGTTCGGGACGTCGTCATGCGGAACCTCTTCCTCGGCAGGGTGGCCGGGGGTTTCGGGCGGGCGCGGCGATTCACCTTCCGTACAACGGTGATGGGCGTGCCCGGGGCACGCGGCACGGCTCAGGCGGCGTAATCGCGGATCTGAGTTGACGATGCGTCAAGTGCGTGATGTGGGTGGCGGGTTGGCCACATTCCGGAGGTTCTGGCCGCGCCTCCTTCCGGCCGGTCGCACCTGGGCGGTGCGTCTCTCGACAGGGCGGGCGTCCGGGCGCCGTCGGGCGTCGGACTTTCGGTCAGCATAGCCCGGGCATGCCAAGCTCGACAGGCTTGTCGAAGGTGCCGGAACGCGGTCGGCCGGACCCGGCACCGAGGGGTACCGCCCTGGTCACCCTGAGTGGAGGCGCCGGTTACCCGGGCGCTGGTCCACAGTGGTAGGGGAGGCCGGGACCGATGGGACTCACCAGTCACAAGCTGCTGGCACTGATGGCACTGCTCGCGGTGTCCACGGTGCTCGGCACGCTGTGGGTGTGGCCCCGGCTGGCCGTCCGGAGCTGGCCCGCGATGTTCCTGCGGCTCGGCACCGTCGCCGTCACCCAACTGGCCCTGCTGCTCACCCTGGGACTCGGCGTCAACGACTACTTCGTCTTCTACTCCAGCTGGTCGGACCTGCTGGGGCACGAGCACGGCGCGGGTGTGATCCACCAGGGCGCGACCGGGGGTGCGGGGAGTGCCCCCGCACCCGGTGCCGGAAGCAACCCCGGCCCCGGCCCCGGCCCCGGCCCTGGCCCCGGCCCCGGCGTCGTCGGCGGTCCGGCCGGCGTCCGGGTGCTCGGCCCGGCGGAGATCACCGGCGCGGGCTCGGTCAGCCGCGACCCGGCCCGGATCGGACGGCTGGAGCGGGTGCGGCTGCCCGGCACCACCACCGGGCTCAGCACCGACGGCTACGTCTACCTGCCGCCGCAGTACTTCCAACCCGGCGGCCAGGCACGGCACTTCCCGGCCGCACTGGTGCTGACCGGCTTCCCCGGCGACGCCGCCAACCTGGTCACCAAGCTCCGCTACCCGGCCGCCGAACTCGACCTGCTGCGCCAGGGGGCGATGAAGCCGACCGTCCTGGTGCTGATGCGGCCCTCGCCGACCATGCCCCGGGACAGCGAGTGCGAGGACATCCCGGACGGGCCGCAGGCGCAGCGCTACTTCACCACCGACGTGCCCGCCGACCTGCGGGCCTCCTACCGGGTGCTGGACGGCACCGGCAGTCTGGGCATGGTCGGCGACTCGACCGGCGGCTACTGCGCGGTCAAGGCGGGCATGGAGCACCCGCAGACCTTCTCGGTCGCGGTCTCGCTCTCCGGCTACTTCAAGGCGGCGGAGGACGTCACCACGGGTGACCTCTTCGGGGGCAGTCCCCAGCGCCGCGCCGAGGCCGATCTCAACTGGCGACTCGCCCACCTGCCGATGCCGCCGATCGCCGTGCTGCTCGCGGACAGCAAGGCGGACGGCAGCACCTACGCCGACTCCAGCGCCTTCGCCGCGGCCGCCCGCCCGCCGCTCGTGGTCGCCCAGGAGACGGTCGACCGCGGCGGCCACAACTTCACCACCTGGGACCGGCTGATCCCGCCCGCCCTCACATGGCTCAGCGCCCACCTGCGTGACCCGGCGTCGCGGCGGGTCACGCAGG
>NZ_JBHTWX010000100.1:0-34163 GCF_042792155.1 Kitasatospora sp. NPDC056651
GCCCCCGGCGCGGGGCCGGGGGCCGCGGGCCGGCGCCCCGGACGGGCGGGTCAGCGGGGGAACGCCCGCCGAGCGCGCCAGGTGGTGTGCTCCCGGGAGACCGCGTCCTCCGCCTCGGCCGCCAGCCGGGCCCAGCGCGCCTCGGCGTCCGACGCCCTGAGGTCCAGGTCGGACAGCTGGTTGCCGACGTTCTCCAGCTCGCGCGCGGCCAGCTGGTAGGCGGCCGCCAGCGGGCCGAGCTGCTTGAGCTGCGTCCAGGCGATGATCGCCGCCGCCGCTGCCGAGGTGGCACCGAAGAGGTGCACCGAGAGGGCGCCGGTGGCCTGGGCGACGGCCGCCGCCGCGCCGACGATGATCAGCACCGCGATGCCGAGCCCCCAGGAGACCGCCTGCGAGTCGCAGGCCTCGGCCCGGGCGCGGTACCAGGTGCGCTGCCCCTCGACCCGGGTGCGCAGGTAGAGGGTGCGCCGGGCGGCCAGGTCCTCGGCCCGCATCCGTCGCATCTCCGGGGTGATCTCGGCGACGCTGCCGGGCGGCACGATCTCCGGGTCCTCGAAGGCCCGCAGCACGTCCTCCACCTGGAGCAGGTAGCCGCGGTCGACGTCCGGGGACTGCGCCTCGCCGTCGAACGGCCGGGCCCGGACGGTGTACTTCCAGGCCAGCGTCTTGACGGACTCGGCCGCCGCCCGCGCCTGGTACCAGCGGCCCTGCGGGTTGCTGCGGCGCAGCCGGGACCAGAAGTACCCGGCCACCAGGAAGGCCGCCACCGAGAACAGCGGCCAGACGTCGAAGTCGCCCTTGTCGTCCGGGCCGGGGAACGACCCGATCACGGCGGCGACCACCAGCATCGCGATCAGTCCGCGGTACCAGCGCAGCGTCTCGCGCTGGCCGTCCAGCGAGGCCTTGTCCGCCGTCCAGAACAGCTCCGGCAGCAGCTGCGCCTCGACACCCCCCGGCGGATCCTGTTGCACCATCGGTCCAGTCCCCTCCCCCTATTCCCGTCCAGCCAGTATTCCCGTCGCCAACTGGCCTACACGGACGCCTTTTTGACAAATTCCATCGGTCGGCCGTTGTCCCGGCCGCCAGCTAACCGATATAACCGGTTACATGCCGCTGCACTGGAAACTCGTCATCGACTGCGCCGACCCGCACCGCCAGGCCGCCTTCTGGGCCGCCACCCTGGAGTACGCCCTGGAGGACCACGGCACGCTGATCACCCGGCTGCTCGCCGCCGGCGCGGTCGGCCCCGAGGCCCTGACCGAGGTGGACGGCCACCCGGCCTGGCGCACGCTGGCCGCCGTCCGCCACCCCGAGGACCCGTTCGACCCGGCCTCGGACACCGGCCTCGGCCGCCGTGTCCTGTTCCAGGCCGTCCCCGAGCCCAAGCAGGGCAAGAACCGCTTCCACCTCGACGTCCACTCCGGCCCGGCCGGGCGCGCGGCCACCGTCGCCCGCCTCGAAGCCCTCGGCGCCACGGTCGTCCGGCACGTCGAGGAGCCCGGCGGCTCCTGGACCGTCATGCGGGACCCGGAGCGGAACGACTTCTGCGTCCACTGAGCCACCCGCCCCGCGAACGCCTGCGCGAACGCCGAAGCCCCGCCCTCCCGGAGCCGGGAGGGCGGGGCTTCGTACGGCCGTGGGCGGGCTGCTCAGTCGGCCGTCCCGGACGGGACGACCCACCGGGTGGGCTGCTCGGTGATGGCCGCGATCATGTCGTAGTCGCCGTCATAGTGCAGGACTGTCACCCCGTGCCGCTCGGCCGTGGCCGCGATCAGCATGTCGGCCATGGAAAGGGCGCGGTGGTTCCCCCGGAACAAGGCACGGCGCTGGATGTCCTTGGCCCGGTCCCAGACCTCGTCCGTGCAAGGCAGGTAGTCGAAGCCCCTCAGCAGGCGGCCCAGCCGGTCCGCCTCCGCCGCGTTGCGGGCACTGTGCAGAACCTCCATCTCGACCACCGCGCTCACCGCCAGCAGCGCGCGCTGCGAGAGGTCGTCGAGGACCATCCGCACAGCCGGCTTGCCCCAGCGCGCCATGGCCGACTTGTCGATCAGGTAGCGCTCTCGGGTCACGCCGCCGCCGACGTACCCGGCTCGTCGAGGAGGTCGAACTCCCCACTGGCGATGGCATCGGCGAGCTCCATCCGCCGGGCCAGCTTCACGGCCTCCAACAGCGCCGTGTTCACCGTGGCCACCTTCGTGGTCGTACCGAACAGCCGCTGCGCCTCGGCCAGGAGGTCGTCGTCAAGGTCGATCACCGTTCTCGCCACAGCCGTCCTCCTTCACCCGACACCAAGAAAACGATATCAGTCCGACGTCATTCCTGATATCGAAAACTCCCCCGCCCCACGAACGCCCCGGCGAACGCCTCCGCGAACACCGAAGCCCCGCCCTCCCGGAGCCGGGAGGGCGGGGCTTCGTACGGCCGTGGGCCGTCAGAGCAGGCCGAAGGCCGGCATCAGGTAGTAGAAGGCGAAGACCGCCGCCACCGCGTACATCGGGACCGGCACGCTGCGGCCGCGGCCGGCGGCCACCCGCAGCACGCAGAAGGCGACGAAGCCCATGCCGATGCCGTTGGTGATGCTGTAGGTGAACGGCATCAGCACGATGGTCAGGAAGGCCGGGACCGCGATCGTGTAGTCGGCCCAGTCGATCTCCTTGATCGAGTTGGCCAGGATCAGGAATCCGACGGTGATCAGCGCCGGGGTCGCGGCCTGGGCCGGGACCATGGTGGCGAGCGGGGTGAGGAAGAGCGCCACCACGAAGAGCAGGCCGGTGACGATCGACGCGAACCCGGTCCGGGCTCCCTCGCCGACGCCCGCGGTGGACTCGACGAAGCAGGTGTTGGCGGAGGCCGAGGTGGCGCCGCCGGCCGCGGTGGCGATGCCGTCGACCATCAGCACCTTGTTGATGCCGGGCAGGTCGCCCTTCTCGTCCAGCAGGTGGGCCTCGTCGGCCACGCCGAGGATGGTGCCCATCGCGTCGAAGAAGCACGACATCAGCACGGTGAAGACGAACAGCACGCCGGTCAGCACGCCGACCTTCTCGAAGCCGCCGAACAGGCTGACCTTGCCGATCAGGCCGAAGTCCGGGGCGGCGACCGGGTTGCCCGGCCAGGACGGGACGGTCAGGCCCCACTTGAGCGCCGGGACGTCGGCCACCTTGTCGATGATCGCTGCGAGCGCGGTGGAGACCGCGATGCTGATCAGGATGGCGCCGGGCACCTTGCGGATCAGCAGGATCAGGGTGAGCACCAGGCCGACCACGAAGATCAGCACCGGGAAGCCGAGCAGGTGCCCGTTGCCGCCGAGCTGGAGCGGGACGGTGGTGTGGGCGGCGTCCGGGATGCGGCTGACGAAACCGGAGTCGACCAGGCCGACCAGGCTGATGAACAGACCGATACCGATCGCGATGGCCTTGCGCAGGCCGAGCGGAACGGCGTTCATGACCCGCTCGCGCAGACCGGTGGCGACCAGCAGCATGATCGCGAAGCCGGCCAGCACGACCATGCCCATGGCGTCCGGCCAGGTCATCTTGGGGGCGAGCTGGAGCGCCACGATCGTGTTGACGCCGAGGCCGGCCGCCAGACCGATCGGGACGTTGCCGATCACGCCCATCAGCAGGGTGGTGAGACCCGCGGTGAGGGCGGTCGCGGTGACCAGCTGGGCGCTGTCCAGGTGGGCCCCGGTGACGTCCGTGCCACTGGCCAGGATGATCGGGTTCAGCACCAGGATGTACGCCATGGTGAAGAAGGTGGCGACACCGCCGCGGATCTCGCGCGACAGCGTGGAGCCGCGCTCGCTGATCCGGAAGAAGCGGTCGACGGCGCTCGTGGGGGGCTTCGGCGCGGCGTCGGCGGGTTCGGGCGACTCGGTGGTCGGCTGGACCACAGGCATGCGTGCGTCCTCTGTGGGGGAGCTGAGGAGAGGGAGGGGACGCCCGGGGCGTCGATGGCCGGGCGCAGATCTTTAAGTATGGTTTCCCGATCGCACACGCGCTATCTTCGCGCGTAGAGCCCCCGAGGGGTCGCGACGCCTCCGTGAGCGCCCCCCGCACCGTACGCTAGGCCCCATGCCCAAGACGCCACCGCACCCCTCGCCCCCTCCGCTGGAGGCCAACGACGTCGCCATCGTCGGCGGCGGCACGGTGCTGTGGTTCGTCGCCTTCGTCGCCCTGCTTCCCTTCCGGAGCACCCTCTCGGCCCACGGCCACGGCACCTGGCCCTGGATCTGCCTCTCCGGCGGCCTGCTCGGCCTGATCGGCCTCTGGTACTGCCGCGCCCGGCGGGACGCGATCGCCCGCAGCCGCGCCGCCGAGGCCGCCGGGAGCACGGCCGAACGAACGGCCGAGGGCGACGGCCCGAATCCGGCCACCCGGTCGGACTGAATGGTCCTTTAGTAGCACGCACCGGACATAAGGCGCCCGTAGAGTCGGTGCCATGACGCAGCCTGCCCAGCCAGCGGAAGAGCGACCGGCCGACCCGAACCACCCGGACGGAGCGCACCCCCTTGGCCTGCTACCCGGCCGGCGCGGCGGGCTGACCGCCGCCGAGGTGGCCGAGCGGGTGGCGAAGGGCCAGGTCAACGACGTCCCGGTCCGGTCCAGCCGGTCCACCAAGGAGATCGTCCGGGCCAACGTCTTCACCCGCTTCAACGCGATCATCGGCGTGATGTTCGGCATCATCCTGGTCGTCGGCCCGATCCAGGACGGCCTGTTCGGCCTGGTCATCGTGGCCAACACGGCGATCGGCATCATCCAGGAGCTGCGCGCCAAGAAGACCCTGGACAGCCTGGCCCTGATCGGCGAGGCCCGCCCGCAGGTCCGCCGGGACGGCGCCGTCCAGCAGGTCGGCGTCTCCGAGATCGTCCTCGACGACACCGTGCTGCTCGGCATCGGCGACAAGGTGATCGTGGACGGCGAGGTCACCGAGGCGGACGGCCTGGAGATCGACGAGTCGCTGCTCACCGGCGAACCCGACCCGGTCCTCAAGCAGCCCGGCGACCAGGTCATGTCCGGCAGCTTCGTGGTGGCCGGCGCCGGCGCGTTCACCGCCACCAAGGTCGGCCGGGCGGCCTACGCGGCCCGGCTCGCCGAGGAGGCCAGCAAGTTCACCCTGGTGAAGTCGGAGCTGCGCACCGGCATCGACAACATCCTGCGGTTCATCACCTACCTGCTGATCCCCACCGCCCTCGGTCTGATCATCAGCCAGCTGGCCGTGGAGGGCCGGGACTGGCGCGAGGCCGTACGGCGCATGGTGGCCGGCATCGTGCCGATGGTCCCCGAGGGGCTGGTGCTGCTGACCTCGGTCGCCTTCGCGATCGGCGTGGTCCGGCTCGGCCGCAAGCAGTGCCTGGTCCAGGAGCTCCCGGCGATCGAGGGCCTGGCCCGGGTGGACACCGTCTGCCTGGACAAGACCGGCACCCTCACCGAGGGCGGCATGGACGTGACCGACCTGCGGGTGCTCTCGAACGGCGAGCCCGCCGCCGTCGACCCGGACACCGTCAAGCACGCGCTGGCCGTGATGGCCGGCGCCGACGCCCGCCCCAACCCCTCCATGCAGGCGGTCATCGACGCGTACGGGCGCGGCGACGACGGCGCCACCTCGGGCGGCAACGGCTGGCGGGTGATCGAGGCGATGCCCTTCTCCTCCGCCCGCAAGTGGAGCGGCGTGCAGCTGCTGGAGCCGCAGGGCGGCGAGGCCAGCTGGCTGCTCGGCGCGCCCGACGTGCTGCTGCCCGCCGGGCACCCGGCGCTGGCCGAGGTGGACGAGCTGGGCGCCCAGGGCCTGCGGGTGCTGCTGCTGGGCCGCACCCCCGACCCGCTGGACTCCCCCGACCCGGCGGCCGGCCTCACCCCGCTCGCCCTGGTGGTGCTCCGGCAGCGGCTGCGCTCGGACGCCGCCGAGACCCTGCGCTACTTCGAGGGCCAGCGGGTCCGGGCCAAGGTCATCTCCGGCGACTCCGCGGTCTCGGTCGGCGCGGTGGCCGGCCACCTGGGCCTGCCCGGCGCCGACCACCCGCTGGACGCCCGCACCCTGCCCACCGACCCGGAGGAGCTCGCCGAGACCGCCGACCGGACCAGCGTCTTCGGCCGGGTCACCCCGCAGCAGAAGCGCCAGCTGGTCGGGGCGCTCCAGTCCCGCGGCCACACCGTGGCGATGACCGGCGACGGCGTCAACGACGTCCTCGCTCTCAAGGACGCCGACATCGGCGTGGCGATGGGCACCGGCTCGGACGCCACCAAGGCGGTGGCCCAGATCGTGCTGCTGAACGACTCCTTCGCCACGCTGCCGTCGGTGGTGGCCGAGGGCCGCCGGGTGATCGGCAACATCGAGCGGGTCGCTTCGCTCTTCCTGGTGAAAACCGTCTACTCGGTCCTGCTGGCGCTGCTGGTGATCTTCACCCACTCGCCGTACCCGTTCCTGCCCCGGCACTCCACCGTGCTGTCCTCGCTCACCATCGGCATCCCGGCCTTCTTCCTGGCCCTGGCGCCCAACAACGAGCGGGCCCGCAGCGGCTTCGTGAAGCGGGTGCTGCGGATCGCCGTCCCCGGCGGCGCCATCGCCGGCACCGGCACCTTCGTCGCCTACGCGCTCGCCCGGGCCGACCACGCGACCGACCTCAAGGCCGACACCAGCGTGGCCACCCTGACGCTCTTCCTGATCGCCATCTGGGTCCTGGCCATCGTCGCCCGCCCGTACAACTGGTGGCGCCTGCTGCTGATCGCCACCATGGGCGGCGCCTTCGCCCTGGTGCTGCTGGTCCCCCCGCTGAAGACCTTCTTCGACCTCTCCCTGGTCGGTTTCCGCGACCCGCTGACGGGCGTCGCCATCGCGGTGGCCTGCGGACTCGCCCTGGAGGTGGTCTGGCGCGTCATGCGGCGCCGCGGCCTGGAGTGACGAGCGCCCCCGGCGCGAGGTGACAAGCCTCCGGCGCAGACCCGATGATGGCCCGCGGGAGGGGGTGCCGAATGGCGCGCAGAGGTGGGGACCTGGAGGCGTTCACCGCCTTCCTGGGCGGGCTGCTGGCGGCCGGGCTGGCCGCCCTGGCGATGGCGGGTGTCGGCGTGACCGTCCGGCCGACACCCGCGCTGCGGACCGCCGCGCTGGTGACGCTCGGCCTGGTCTGGTTGACCGTCACCACCACCGTCTACCGGCGCTTGCGGGCGCGCCACGCCGAACCCGGCGGGTGCGCGCCCCCGCCGCGCCCCGCCCAGCCCCGCCGCGCCGCGTCCCGCCGCGCCCCGCTCAGCCCTCGAAGTCCCGGGCGGCCGACAGCTCGTAGGCACGGTCCGGCTCGCTGAGCGCGGCCAGCACCTCGAAGCGGCGGTGCCACTGCCCGACCGACCAGGCCAGCCCGGCGGCGAGACCCTCCGGGGTGGCCGCGTGCAGCAGCCCGGGCACCGGCGGGACCTCGAACTCGTCGTCCTCGTCGCCGGCCTCGGCCAGCTCCGGGTCGTACGGCGGCTCCGGCGTGTCCGCGCCGATGTCCCAGCGCCAGTCCACCGCCGCCTCGTCGCCGTCCGGCCCGACGACCAGCAGCTCCTCGTGCTCCTCGTACGCGACCGGGCAGCCGGGCAGCAGCTCCCGCACCACGGCCGGAACCCGGTGCAGCACGCCCTCGGAGAGCACCCGGCCGCCCGCCACCTCGCTGGCCAGCGACACGTGCAGCCGCTCGGCCAGGTCGGCGGCCAGCGCCGGGGCGACCGGCAGCAGCGGGTACGGGTGCAGCAGCTGGACCAGGTCGGGGGCGTCCGCGACCACCGCCTCGGTCGCGTCCACCACCACCGTGTGGTCCGGCCGGCGCCCGGTGGCCGGGTCCAGCGGCGGCAGTGCCCGCACCACGTCCAGCGGCTCGATCCGGTCCCGGTCCACCCGGGCCAGCGCGGTGTGGATGCCGTGCAGCTGACGGTGGCCCACCTCGGCGGCCGGATCGGTCATCCGGTCCAGCACCTCGTCCGGCCCGTGCGGCTCGGCGAGCAGCGCGGCCAGCGTGGTGCGCACCCCGAGCGCGTGCAGGAACTGATCGTCCAGGGTGGTGCGGGCCTCGTCGTACAGACCGCGCAGCAGCGGGTCGGCCCCGGCGGCGCGCAGGCCGGCGGGCTCCCGGCCCGCCAGCACCGGGTGGTCGCGCAGCCACCAGGCGGTGTACGGCGGCAGGTCGGCGTACGAGCCGTCCGGCAGCAGGGTGCGCACCGGGTCGACCACCGCCTCCCGGTACGGCGGGCGGGCCAGCGCGGCGAGCGCCTGGGGCCAGGCGTCGTCGTCCACCAGGTCGAGGTCGCGCACGGCCAGCAGCTCGGCGGCCACCGGCGGCACGCCGACCGCCTCGTCGGCCTGCAGGGCCTCCAGCGCGTCCTCGGCCCACTCGGCGAGCCCGTCCGGCGCCTCGTCCAGCAGGCCGGTGGGGTGGCCGCCGGCCGCGCGGTCGGCCGGGACGGTCGGGTCGAGCCGTTCCAGGTCGTCCGGGTCGAGCACCACGTCCTCGGCCCGCACCAGCACGAAGTCCGCCAGCACGCCGACCGCGGCGAGCACCTCCGGCCCCCAGCGCTCCAGCAGCTCCTCGTCCACCCAGCCGGCGTCCTCCTCGCGGGCGAGCGCGGCGAACGGGCTTCCGGGCAGCACGAGTTCGCCCGCGCGGGCGGGCTCGCCCTCGTCGTCGAGCAGCGCCAGCCGGGCCAGCCACGGGTGCGCGCCGGCCTCCGCCCCGGCCGCCTTCACCAACGCGAGGACGGCGTCGGAGAGTTCGAGCGCGGCGTCCAGGTCGTCCTCGGCCAGGTCGAAGGAGCGGGCGACGGCGGCCCGCACCTCGGGGGTGTCCAGCACCCCGGCCGGGGTGGCGGTGCCGGCTCCCAGCTTGGCCAGCAGCGGATGGGCGGCCTCGGGGTGAGCCAGCCGCAGGTCGAGCGCGGCGAGCGCGCCCGCGAGCGACTCGGGGTAACCCGGGAAGGCCGCCCAGTCGGCGTCCTCGGAGGGCAGCAGGACCCGCCGCGGCCCGGTGACCGTCCGCCCGTCGGCGAGCGGGACCGGCAGCGCGCCGAGCGCCTCCGGGTCGGCCGCGCCGAGCGCCGCGTACAGGTTGCGCCACCAGGCGGGCTCGCGGTCCAGACCGCCGAGCTGGTCCACCACCTCGGCCAGCGGGACCCGGCGCACGTCCAGCACCCGCAGCTCGGTGCGGCGCTCCAGACCGGCCGGCAGCAGCCCGGGGAAGATCGGCGAGAGCGCCTCCACCACCGAGCCGTCCGCGCCCTCCAGCAGTGTCGCGTCCCGGGGCCGCAGCGCGGGCGTGCCCTCCTCGACCGGCGCCGGGTGCGGCAGGAACGGCGTGCCGGGCAGCCGGGAGAGCACCGCGCCGCGCAGCGCGTTGTCCAGCGCGCCCTGGCCGAGCGGGGCGGGCACCAGGCCGAGCGAGCCGAGGTCGGCACCGCGGGCGCGCAGCAGGTCGGCGTAGCTGTCGGCGGCCCGCTCGGTGAGGAAGTCGGCCAGCGGGCCGGGGGCGACGTGCCGGCGGGTGGAGTCGAGCGGATAGGAGGCGATCAGCAGCGCGGGCAGGCCGACCGGCTCGTCGCTGGGGGTGGGCGCGTGCAGCACGGAGGCGATGCCGGGCCGCTGCGGGGTGCCGTCCGGGCCGACCGGGACGGCCCAGGTCACCGTCCAGTACGGGCGGGCGCGCTCCTCGGTCGGCCGGTCGGCCAGCAGCTCGGCGGCCAGCCGGCCGGAGGCGCCGGCGGTCTGCCAGAGCGTCTGCCGCGGCCGCCCGCCCGCGTCGTCGGTGACGGTCACCTCGGTGACGCCGTCCGGGCGGGGCTCGGCGGCGGAGCGGGTGAGCGTCCGGGTGCCGTCCGGGGTCTCCACCACGACCTCGTGCAGACCGGGCAGGGTGAGCAGCAGCGCGTCGTCGATCCCGGCCAGCAGACGGCGGGTCAGGTCCTCGGCGGCGGCGTCCCGCAGCGGCAGCACGACCACCGTGTCGTAGCCCTCCGGCGCCGGGCCCTCGGCCGCCCACGGCAGCCGCAGCAGCGGCACGTGGCCGTCCCGGCGGCGCAGCTCGTCGACCAGCTCGGGCTGCGCCCCGGCCAGCGCCCGGGCCTCGCCGAGCGACCAGCGCACCCCGCCGGCCGCGCCCAGCACCGCGGGCTCGTCGGTGACCGCGAGGACGGCGGCGAAGCCGACCCCGAACCGGCCGACGGCGGGCTCCTCACCGCGCTTGGAGGAGGCGCGCAGGGTGGACAGCGACTCGACGGCGGCCGCGTCCAGCGGGGCTCCGGTGTTGGCGACGGCGAGCACGCCGTCGGCGAGGGTCAGCCGCAGCCGGCCGGCGCCGAGGCCGGCCCGGACCGCGGCGTCGGCCGCGTTCTGCGCCAACTCGACCACCAGGCGGTCCCGGTAGCCGCCGAGCGCCAGCTCCTCCTCGGCGTTGGCGTCTTCCCGGAACCGGGCCGGCGAGGCGGCCCAGGCGTCCAGCACCCGCCGGCGCAGCGCGGCGGTCCCGAAGGGGTCCGCGAGGTGCTCGTCCGTGCCGCTGCCGATGATCCGAGGTTCCACTGGACCTGCCGCCTTCCGCCGCCCTGTTCGTCGTAAGGCATTCTTCCCTGCCCCACTGACTGCTCCCGACCACCGGCCCCGCCGCGGACGGCCCTTCGGACGGCCGGGCGGGCGCGGGCCGTCCGGATCCGCCCCGACACGGGTGCGGCCCGCGCCGGTCGTCACCGGGCGGGCCGCGAAGGCGTGGGGCTCAGGAGTGGCCGAGCTCCTCGGCCGGCGCGTCGGGCTCGACGGAGCCGGAGCCGCGGTCGGCGTGCAGCGGGAGCGGCTCGACCACCAGCTCGTCCAGGATCAGCTCGGACGGCGCGGGCGGAGCCGGGATGACGGCCGCCTCGGAGTGCCCGCCGCAGCCGTACGCGTAGGAGACGACCTGGCCGTCGGCCGGGCCGAACTCGTTGCCGCACACGCCGAAGGCCTGTCCGAGCGAGCCGCCGATCTGGATCAGGAAGCCGCAGCTCGCGCACGAGGCCGGGGCGGCCTGCGCCATCGGGGTCTGCGCGCCGTGGGCCTTCTCCCAGCGGTCGGCGGCCAGGTGCAGGCCGAGCCGGGAGAGCACCCGGCTGCGGCCGAGGCCCAGCTCCTCGGCGACGGCGTCGATCCGGGCGCGGGCCGGCGCGGGCTGGACGTGCGGGTCGGTGACGACCAGGTCCTCGTCGTCGGCCAGGGCCACCGCGGAGTTCGGCGCGAGCTCGTCCTCGCCGCTCCAGCCGGGCTCCAGCCGCAGGTCGTCGGCGCCGGTGGGCAGCAGGTCGCCGGGGCCCATGTCGCCGGGGCGCAGCCGCTCGCTCCACGGCACCCACTGGGGGGCGAGGATCGCGTCCGCGCCGGGCAGCAGCACGACCTCGTCCAGGGTGACGTTCTTGGCGCGCGGCGCTCGGGCGACGGTGACCGCCCAGTGCCAGCCTCGGTAGGCCGCGTCCAGGCACTCGAAGGTGTGGGTGACGACGCGGTCGGCGTCCGCCTGGACACCGAGGTGCGGACCGACGGCCTCCGCTCCGACGGCCTCCTCGGCTGCCTGACGGGCGAGTTCGACGGCCTCGGCACAGAGCCGGTCGGGGGTACGGCTTCGCATCGCAGCGCTCACGGCGTCGATTCTCTCCCAGTTCTTCGGTCGCCCACGGCGTGTTGCCTGTTCCGTCGCGGCTTGGTAGTCCCTCGTCCATTCTGCGCGACCGGAAGCCCCCTCGGGTACCGGCCGCGCCGCTCGACCGGCCTGCCGGCGCCCCGGCGCCTCGGCGGGTCGACCCTGGGCAGGCTACCCGCCGGTCGGTGCCCCGGCACAGTCCGGGGCGGACACGGCTTGTCCGGGGCCGCGCCGAGCGGAGTCCGATCCCGCGTCGGCTCGGCGTTTCTGGGGCAGGATGGGGCTTGTGGCGGACCACGACCCGTCGCAGCACGCACTGCGCGCCCCGCAGGCCGGCGGCCCCGACCAGGCGGACGCCGTGCCGCGACAGCAGCCTCCGGTCCCCGGCGCGGGCGAACCGCAGCCGGCGGACGGTCCCGAGGCGTCCGCCGCCACCGTCGGCCCCTCCGGGGGCGGGGCTCCCGAGGTCCTCGACCGCGGCCCGGCGGAGCCGGCCGGGTCCGGGGCCGGGTCCGGGGAGGAGGCCGAGACCCCGGAGCCGCGCCGCCACTTCCTGGTCCGCACCGCCTCCGCCGCCGGCTCCGGCACCGGCAAGATGGTGCACGGCACCGGCCGCCGGATCCGCCGGGCCACCTCCGCCGAGGGCGCGGGCGAGTCCGGTCTGGCGAAGCTGATCGAGCTGCACGCGCTCAACTCCTTCGGCGACATGCTGATCACCGTCGCGCTGGCCTCCACCATCTTCTTCTCGGTGCCGACCGGCGAGGCCCGCGGCCGGGTCGCGCTCTACCTGCTGATCACGATGGCCCCGTTCGCCGTCCTGGCCCCGGTGGTCGGCCCGCTGCTGGACCGGCTGCCGCACGGCCGCCGGGCGGCCATGGCGATGGCGATGCTGGCCCGGGCCGTCCTGGCCTGGACGATGGCCGGGGTGATCGCCGGCGGCGGCATCGCGCTCTACCCGGAGGCGCTCGGCGTCCTGGTGGCGTCCAAGGCCTACGGCGTGGTGCGCAGCGTGGTGGTGCCCCGGCTGCTGCCGAGCCGGCTGTCCCTGGTGAAGGCGAACTCCCGGGTCACCCTGGCCGGGCTGCTGGCCACCGGCGTGGCGGCCGGGGTGGGCGGGCTGCTGCACCTGCTCGGGCCGGGCTGGCCGCTGCGCGGCGCCTTCCTGGTGTTCGTGATCGGCACCCTGATGGCGTTCCACCTGCCGCCCGCGGTGGACTCGGCCAAGGGCGAGCAGCGGGCCGTCCTGCACGCCGAGACGCACGGCGAGGGCTCGCACCTGATCCACCACCGGCCGCCGCCGGTCAAGACCCCGCTGCGCGCGGTCGGCCCCTCGGTGATCCTGGCGCTGCGGGCGATGTCGGCGATGAAGTGGCTGGTCGGCTTCCTGGTGATGTTCCTGGCCTTCCTGCTGCGCGAGGAGCCGATCGGCGGCCTCCAGCCGACGGTGGCGCTGGGTCTGGTGGCGGCGGCGGCCGGGACGGGCAACGCGCTGGGGTCGGTACTGGGCTCCTGGCTGCGCACCCGGGGGCCGGAGGCGACGGTCGCCGTGATGCTGCTGCTGGCGACGTGCGTGACGGCGGCGGCCGCGCTCTGGTACGGCGTGGTGACGGTGGTCCTGGTCGCCGCGGTGGCCGGGATGGCGGCTTCGCTGGGCAAGCTGGCGCTGGACGCGCTGATCCAGCGGGACGTCCCGGAGGCGGTGCGGACCTCGGCGTTCGCCCGGTCGGAGACCCTGATGCAGCTGTCCTGGGTGGCGGGCGGCGCGGTCGGCATCCTGCTGCCGCTGGACGGGAGTCTGGGCCTGTCGATCGCCGCCGGGGTGGTCGCCCTGGCGCTGCTGTGGACGCTGCACTCGCTCCACCGGGTGGGCCTGCGGCGGCACCCGGCGGCGGCCCGGGTCGCGTGAACGGCCGGTGCGCCAACACGCGGTGGCCGACCCCCGCGTCGCGTGATCGGCCAGGCCCGGTAGATTCTGACGCATGAGCCTCAATACCCGTGCCATCGCCGCCCTCGGCGCCGTCGTCGTGGTCGGCGCCGCCACGGTGGGCACCTCCGTCGCCATCGCCTCCGGCCAGACCGAGCACATCTCCCACCGTGCCACCCTGACGGTCGGCAACTCCTCGGTCGTCGCGGACCCGCTGTGCTGGAACGCCGGCAGCCCGCTCACCGAGGACCAGCAGCAGAAGTGCCAGGAGGACGCGACCGCGGCGCTCAAGGACGGCTCGCTGCCCTCCATGGACGTCACGGGCAGCGACCGGGTCGGCGTCGGCGTCTCGCCGAACGTGGGCGACACCGGCTGGTGGGCCTTCACCAACGGCGGCTCGGCCAACCAGGGCGGCCGCTACAGCCTGTTCTCGGCCTCCAAGGGCCAGACCTGGTCCGGCGCCCAGGCCGCGGGCAAGCTGCTGAACTCCAGCGGCAAGACCGTGGTCACCGTGGTCGAGGGCGACCCGAACGCCGAGGCCCCGATCGCCGTCTGGTACTTCCAGCTGAACAGCAAGGACAACGGCTGACGGTCCCGCGATGACCGCGCACGCCGCCACCGACGGCCAGGACGGGCAGTCGGGCCCCGCACGGGCCCGGCTGCTCGTCGTCGTCGCGGTGGAGGCCGAGGCCGAGGCCGTGCTGCGCGGCCTGCCCGGCGGGTCCGCCGCACTGGCGCTGCCCGGCGGCACGCTGCACCGGGCCGAGCGGGTGCCCGTGGACGTGCTGGCCGCCGGGGTCGGCCCGGCCGCCGCCGCCGCAGCCGCGTCCGCCGCACTGGCGCTCCACCCGTACGCCCTGGTCGTCTCGGCCGGGATCGCCGGCGGCTTCGCCCCGGTCGCCCCGGTCGGCGCCACCGTGCTGGCCGATGCGATCGTGGCCGCGGACCTCGGCGCCGAGACCCCCGAAGGCTTCGCCGACGTCACCGAGCTGGGCTTCGGCACCGTCCGGCACACCCCTCCGGCGGACGCCGTCGCGCTGGCCGCACGGGCGCTGGACGGCCCGGACCTCGCCGTCGGCCCGGTGCTGACCGTCTCCACCGTCACCGGCAGCGCCGAGCGGGCCGCCGCGCTGACCGCACGCCACCCGGGCGCCGCCGCCGAGGCGATGGAGGGCTTCGGCGTGGCCGAGGCCGCCGCCCGGTACGGCGTGCCCGCCCTCGAACTGCGCACCGTGTCCAATCCGGTGGGCCCCCGCGACCGGGCCGCCTGGCGGATCGGCGAGGCACTGGCCGCCCTGGAGCGGGCCTTCGCCGCGCTGCCCGTCCACGAACTGGCCGCCCGTCCACGAACCCCTGAGGAGGCCGGCCGTGGCTGAACGGCTGAGCATCGCGTACTCGCCCTGCCCGAACGACACCTTCGTCTTCCACGCCTGGGCGCACGGCCTGGTGCCCGGCGCGGACGCCCCCGAGGTGACCTTCGCCGACATCGACGTCACCAACGGGCTGGCCGAGCGCGGCGAGCTGGACGTGCTGAAGATCAGCTACGGCGCGCTGCCCTGGGTCCTGGAGGAGTACACCCTGCTGCCCTGCGGTGGCGCGCTGGGCCGCGGCTGCGGCCCGCTGGTGCTGACCCTGCCGGGCGTGGACTCCCCCGCCGACCTGGCCGGGAAGACCGTCGCGGTGCCCTCCGAGCGCTCCACCGCGTACCTGCTGTTCCGGCTCTGGGCGGCGAAGGCGGTGCCGGGCGGCTTCGGCGAGATCGTCGTCCTGCCGTTCCACGAGATCATGCCCGCCGTCCGGGACGGCCGGGTGGACGCCGGCCTGGTGATCCACGAGGCCCGCTTCACGTACCGGCAGTACGGGCTGCACAGCCTGGCCGACATGGGCGAGGCCTGGGAGCGGGAGACCGGGCTGCCGATCCCGCTGGGCGCGATCGTCGCCAGGCGCTCGCTCGGCGCCGAGCGGCTGCGGGCGCTCGCCGACGCCGTCCGCGCCTCCGTCCGACAGGCCTGGGCGGACCCGGCGGCGAGCCGTGACTACGTGCTGGCGCACGCCCAGGAGATGGACCTGGACGTGGCCGAGCAGCACATCGGGCTGTACGTCACCGAGTTCTCCGAGGACCTCGGCGAGGAGGGCTACGAGGCCGTCCGCGCGCTGCTCACCCGGGCCGCCGCGGAGGGGCTGGTGCCCCCGCTCGACCCGGGTGCGCTCGCGTTCGGCTAGGCCCTGACCGGTCGGTCTTGGCGGATCGGCCGGACACGGCCTCGGCCCTGTCCGGCCGCGCGGGAGGCCTCAGACGTCGAACTGGTCGGCCACCGCGCGCAGCAGGCCGGCCAGCTTCTGGCCGGTCGGCTTGGCCGGGTAACGCCCGCGCTGGAGGCCGGGCAGCACCGCGTCCAGCGTGGTGATCAGGTCCTGGACGATCGGCGCCATGTCGTCGGCGCTGCGGCGCTGGGCGGCGGCCACCGAGGGCAGCGCGTCCAGCAGCTGCACGGCCATCGCCTGGTCGCCGCGGTGACCGGCGACGACGCCGAACTCGACCCGCTGGCCCGGCTTCAGCACGGTGACACCGGCGGGCAGCGCCTTGGTGTGGACGAAGACGTCGCCGCCGTCGTCGCGCGACAGGAAGCCGAAGCCCTTCGTCTCGTTGAACCACTTGACCTGGCCGGTGGGCATCTCGAACAGTCCTCGAATGGGTGTGAGGGATCCCGGCCCTGGCCGGGGATCACTGGGTGGTGGGGAGAAGGCGGCCGACCTCCGCTCGGCGCCCGTGGGCGCTCATGGTCAGCACGCTGTCAGGAGCAGACTAACGGTCCGTCACTGCCTCATCCGCGTTCCGCGAGGGATACGCGTTCCGAGGCCCGACCGGGCCGGCGGGGAACGCGGGATCTCGCGGTCACGGGCAACCCGGTACTGGCACGGCCAGGACGCGGCTCCACGCGGTCCATCGGCTCACACCCCCGGGTTCGCGGACACGGGACGCGCCTGCAGCGCCCCTCGGCACCCCGTGCATACCCCCGCCCAGCAGGGATCAAAACGTTCAGCTGCCGGGAAACTGCGCAACGTGACCGACCCGCTCCGGTGGGCGTCCCCGTCGGGCGCTCTGCCAGACTGGTGGGAGTCCCGACCGGCCCGGAGGAGTGAGCAGACGTGAGCAGCCAGAGCGCCGACCCCGGCGACGTGTACGTCAAGGCCGGGGCGATCGTCTTCGGTCTCGGCGCGCTCGCCACCCTGGTCACCTTCGTCCCGCTGTTCCTGCACCTGACGCCGCTGCCGACGGCCGCGTACTGGCTGAGCATGCTGATGCCGGCCGGCTTCCTGGCCGCGCTGACCGGGCTGCTGCGCAACGCGCGGGCCCAGCGCCGCCGGGTCGGGCCCGCCGGGTCCTGACGCCCCTGCGGGGCGCTCCTAGGTCCTAGCGGTCGGCCAGGTGCCGGGCGAGCCAGTCGGGGAAGCCGGTGAGGTCCGCCAGCACCACGTCCGCCCCGGCCTCGCGCAGCTCCCGCGCGCTGTACGGGCCGGTGGGCACGCACACCGCGATCGCGTCCGCGTGCCGGGCGCCCCGGATGTCGCCGAGGTGGTCGCCGACGTAGACGCTCGCGCCGTGCTCGCGCAGCGCGTCGCCCTTGGTCTCCGCCCACAGGTCGCCGATCACGGTGTCCGCGCTCAGCGCGGCGTGCTCCAGGTGGAGGCGGGCGTTCGGCTCGTACTTGCCGGTGATCACCGCGACCCGGCCGCCGTGGGCGCGGACCGCCTCGACGGCGGCGTGCGCGCCGGGCAGCGGGACGGTCGGGGCGAAGGCGTGGTCGCGGTAGAGCACGCGGTAGCGGTCGGTCGCCCACTGCACCCGGTCCTCGGGGAACCAGTTGCGGATCTCGTCCACCAGCGGCGGGCCGAGCCGGGTGACCACCAGGTCGGCGTCGATGTACGTGCCGGTCTCGGCGGCGAGCGCCAGGTAGGTGGCGCGGATACCCGGCCGGGTGTCCAGCAGCGTCATGTCGAGGTCGAAGCCGACGGTGAGCGGGGCGGTTCGGGTCGCGGGCATGCCGCCAGGCTACCCAACGGCGGGACGGGACCACGAGGCGATTTGCCCGGGCTTCGCAGGGGAACTTAGGTTTACCTCAGTTGTCTGCGGAGAGGGCTCATGACCGACACCAGCGCACCGCCCGGCGCGGCCCACGCGCCGTACCGCGCGACGCGGCGCCGAATACCGCTGCTCGCCGCCGCGCTCGCCGTCCTGGCCGCCGCGGTGCTGCTGAGCCTCGCCGTCGGCAGCCGGACCATCCCGTTCGGCGACACGCTGGACGCCCTGCTGCACGGTGGCGACACCGCCAACGCCGTGGTCGTCCGCGAGCTGCGGGTGCCGCGCACGGTCGTCGGCCTGTCCGTCGGCGCGGCGCTCGGTCTGGCCGGGGCCGTCATGCAGGGCCTGACCCGCAACCCGATCGCCGACCCCGGCATCCTCGGCGTCTCCCAGGGCGCGGCGGCCGGCGTCGTGGTCGCCATCTCCGGCTTCGGCGTCTCCACCCTCACCGGGTACGTCTGGTTCGGCTTCGCGGGCGCGGTGATCGCCACCGTCCTGGTGTACGGGCTGGCCGGGCGCGGCCGGGGCGGGGCGACGCCGATCAAGCTCGCGCTGGCCGGTTCGGCGACGTCCGCGTTCATCGCCTCGCTCAACACCCTGGTGCTGACCACGGACGCGGCCACCATGGACCGGTTCCGCTTCTGGCACGTCGGCTCGCTCTCCGGGCGGACCTCGGACGTGGCCTGGCAGCTGCTGCCGTTCCTGGCGGTCGGCACGGTGCTGGTGGTCTCGGTGGCGCGCGGGCTGGACGCGCTGGCGCTCGGCGACGACACCGCGAAGGGACTGGGCGCCAGGACCGGCCTGGTCCGGGCGGTCGGCGCGCTCGGCGCGACCGTGCTGACCGGCTCGGCGGTCGCGGCGGCCGGCCCGATCGCCTTCGTCGGCCTCGCCGTCCCGCACGCGGCCCGCGCGGTGGCGGGCGCCGACCACCGCTGGATCCTCGTCTTCTCCGCCGTCCTCGGCCCGGCGCTGCTGCTGCTCGCCGACACCCTCGGCCGGGTCCTGTTCCCCCCGTCCGAGGTCCCGGCGGGCGTGATGACGGCCCTGATCGGCGTCCCGGTGCTGGTGGCGCTGGTCCGCCGCCGGAAGGTGGTGGCGGCATGAGCCCGGCCCCCGGCGCCGCTTCCGGGCCCGGCACCGGTTCCGCCCCCGGCACCCGTTCCGTCTCCCTGCGCGGCTACTCCGTCGTCCGGGCCGGGCGGGCGTCGTTCCTGCTGCACCGGCGCTCGACGGCGGTCGCCGCCGGGCTGCTGGTGGCGCTGGCGGCGGCCGCGGTGGCCTCGCTCTGCCTGGGAGAGGCCACCGTCTCCCCGGGCGAGGTGGTCAAGGTGGTGCTCGGGCGGCCGAGCCCGCACGAGCTGGTGGTCGGCGAGTTCCGGCTGCCCCGGGTGGTGGTCGGGCTGCTGGTCGGCACCGCGCTCGGGCTGGCCGGGGCGCTGATCCAGACCGTCGCCCGCAATCCGCTGGCCAGCCCCGACGTGGTGGGCGTGACCTGGGGCGCGACCGCGACCGTGGTCGGCCTGACGGCGTACGGCGTGGTCGGCTCGACCGGCCAGGCCCCGTACGCGGCGGTGGCCGGCGGCCTGCTGGCCGGGCTGCTGGTGTACGCCCTGGCCTGGCGGCGCGGCCTGCACACGCAGCGCTTCGTGCTGATCGGCATCGGGATCAGCGTCGCGCTGTCCTCGCTGACGTCCGTCTTCCTCACCAAGGGCGACGGCTTCCAGGCCCAGGCCGCCAAGGTCTGGATGACCGGCAGCCTGAACGGCACCGGCTTCGACCAGGCCGGCCGGCTCGCCTGGGTGCTGCTCGCCGCCCTGCCGGTGGCGCTCTGGGCGGCCCGCGCCCAGCGGTCGATCTCCTTCGACGACGCCACCGCCGTCGGCCTCGGCCTGCGGCTGGACCGGATCCGCCTCGGCATGGCCCTGCTCGGCATCGTGCTGGCCTCGTGCGCGGCCGGGGCCGCCGGACCGGTGGACTTCGTCGCGCTGATGGCCCCGCAGATCGCGCTGCGGCTGGCCCGCTCGGCGCAGGTCCCGCTGTTCTGCTCGGCGCTGACCGGCGCGCTGGTGGTCGTCCTCGCCGACCTGATCGCCCGGCGGCTGCTGGCGCCGACCGAGCTGCCGGTCGGCGTGGTGACCGGCCTGGTGGGCGCGCCGTACCTGATGTGGCTGCTGATCCGATCCCGCCGTGGAGGTTCCTGATGTCCGCCCACCAGCCGTCCGCCCAGCGTCTGGAGGCCCGGGGCCTCACCCTGGCCTACGAGGCGCGCACGGTCGTCGAGGACCTGGACGTCGCGATCCCGGACGGGCGGGTGACGGTGATCGTCGGCCCCAACGCCTGCGGCAAGTCGACCCTGCTGCGGGCCCTCGGCCGGCTGCTGAAGCCGGTCCGGGGCTCGGTGCTGCTGGACGGCGAGGAGCTGGCGCGCGTCCCGACCAAGCGGATCGCCCAGCGGCTCGGCCTGCTGCCGCAGTCGCCGACCGCCCCGGAGGGCATCTCGGTGGCGGACCTGGTCGCGCGCGGCCGCCAGCCGCACCAGAGCTGGTGGCAGCAGTGGTCGCCGGAGGACGAGGAGGCGGTCGCGGAGGCGCTGGAGCGGACCTCCACCGCCGACCTGGCCGACCGGAGCATGGACGAGCTGTCCGGCGGCCAGCGCCAGCGCGCCTGGATCGCGATGGCGCTCGCCCAGGGCACCGACATCCTGCTGCTGGACGAGCCGACCACCTACCTGGACATCGCGCACCAGGTCGAGGTGCTGGACCTGGTGCGGCGGCTGAACGTCGAGCGCGACCGGACCGTCGTCGCGGTGCTGCACGACCTCAACCAGGCCGCCCGGTACGCCGACCACCTGGTCGCGATGCGGGACGGCCGGGTGGTGGCGCAGGGCGCGCCCGGGGACGTGGTGACGGCCGGGCTGGTGCGGGAGGTGTTCGGGCTGGACTCGGTGGTGGTGCCGGACCCGGTCACCGGCACGCCGCTGGTCGTACCCGGCGCCCCGTGGGCGGCCGCGGTCGAGGTCCGACCGCACCCGGACCCGACGACGCCCCACGCTTAACGGCACTTCACCCACCATTTCGGACATAATCGACGGCGCCCGGACCCCCGCCCCGCCGCCAGAGGACCGCCGATGCCCCGGATCTCCCGCCGCACCCTCCTCGCCGGTCTCGGCGGCGCCGCGCTGGCGGCGGCCACGGGCTGCACCGACCGGCGGCCGTCCGTGGTGGCCTCGGACGGCTTCAACGCCTCCCCGTCCACGACTCCGGTGCCGCCGGTGACGGTGAACGCGGCCACCGGCCCGGTGGTGGTGCCGGGCGCGCCGATGCGGGTGGTCGTGCTGGACACCGATGTGCTCGACTCCGCGCTGACCCTCGGCATCACCCCGGTCGGCGCCGCGCTCCCGGCCCGCGAGAACCGATACCCCGAGTACTGGCCGGCCTCCCGGACGGCGGGGATCCGGCTGGTCGGCCCGGCCGGCTCGCCCGACCTGCCGACCGTCCGGGCACTGCGGCCGGACCTGATCCTCTCCAACCAGACCCGCGACGGCGACCGCTACGAGCAGCTGCGGGAGATCGCCCCGACCGTGCTCACCCAGACCACCGGCGCGCCGTGGAAGGCGAACGTCCAGCTGCACGCCCAGGCGCTGAGCCGGGAGGCGGCCGCGGCGGCCTTCGCCGGCGCGTACCAGAAGCACGCCGGCCAGGTGGCGCAGGCGCTGGCGGCGGCGAAGGTGTCGGGGCGCAAGGTGAGCCTGGTGCGGTTCGTGGAGGGCGGCGGCATCCGGGTGTTCGGCCGGCAGAGCTTCCCCGGAACGGTGCTCACCGACGCCCAGGTGGGCCGGCCGGACGCGCAGAACGTCGACCAGTCGGACTTCGAGATCCCGCCCGACCAGCTCGCCAGGGCGGACGGCGACCTGCTGCTGTACGCGACGTACGGCGACCCGGGCCTGTCGGGCGCCGATGCCACGCTGGCGAGCCCGGCCTGGCAGGCACTGGGGGCGGTCAGGGGGCACCGGGCGTTCCCGGTGGACGACCAGCTGTGGTTCCAGGGCATCGGCTACACCGGGGCCAACTACCTGCTGGACGAGCTGCAGCGCTTCCTCGGCGCGTAGGCCCCCTCCTCGGATCCGGCCCCTCGGCCCGCACGGTTCAGCACGCGGTCGCGTACCGGGCCGGGGAGACGCCGACGGCGGCGGTGAAGTCCCGGGTGAGGTGCGCCTGGTCCGAATACCCCAGCTCGGCGGCGAGCGCGGCCAGGTCCAACTCCCCGCCCGCACGGGCGCGTTCGGCGGCCTCGTGGAGGCGGGCGCGACGCAGCACCCACTTCGGGGAGGCACCGACGTACTCGGCGAACAGCCGCTGGAGCCGACGGACGGTCAGGCCCAGCTCGGCGGCCAGGTCGTCCACCCGGCACAGGTCCGGCGTCCCGGTGATCCGGTCCACCACGGCGGCGACCTCGACGGCGACCGGGTCGGGCGCGGGCAGCCCGGCGCGGAGGAAGGCGTCGGCGAGGGCGGCGTCCGGTTCGCCGTCGAGCAGTTCCGCGTTGAGCCGGTCGGCCCCGGACCCGAAGTACTCGGCGGCGGGCACGGAGCGGTCGGCCAGTTCGCCCACCGGGTGCCCGGCGACCGGGCGGAAGGCACCCGGGCGGAACCGCACGCCCAGCACGTGCCCGGCGCCCTCCAGACGGCGGACGAAGAGCGAGCGGTCGACCCCGTAGACGCGCGGACGCGGGGCCTCGAAGACCAGGTGGACGTTGGGGTGGGCGAGCACCTTCTGCTCGTACGGGGCGTGGCCGTCCAGGTCCCAGCGGACCAGCCAGTAGTACTCGACGAACCGCGCCACGACCGGGTCCGGCACGAGCCGCTCCACGCTGATCAGCCCGGCCGCCCGGGCCTGGTGGAGCACGCCGCGGCCGAGGCCGAGGCCGAGGCCGGGAGGAGGGTCCGGGAGGTTCATGCCGCCAGGCTAGGTCCTGTCCGGGGCCCGCCCTTTCGTCCCGGGCCGACCCCGGTGTCGCGTTTCTTCAAGACCGGCGGGCGCGCCCCGGCGCAGGATCGACGCCATGAACGTCCACCCGATGCACCCCTTCCTGGCCCGTGCCGCCTCCGCCGCGGCCGCTGTCGCCGCCGCCGTCCCGCCCGGTCGGCCGCTGGACGCGCCGACGCCCTGCGCGGAGTTCGACACCCGTGCGCTGATCAACCACTGGGTGCTCTACACCTCGCACGGCCTGGAGCACCGGGCCCGGCGGGTCGAACTGCCCGCGGAGCTGAGCGCGCGGGACTTCACCGCCGACGCCGACTGGCGCTCCGCCTACGCGGCCCAACTGGAGCGCGCGGTCGCGGCCTGGGCGGACCCGGCGGTCTGGGAGGGGGACGTCGACCTCGGCGGTGCCCCGGTGCCGGCGGTCGGGATCGCCCGGATGCTGGTCCTGGAACTGCTGCTGCACGGCTGGGACGTGGCCCGGGCGACCGGCGGGCGGATCGAGGTCGACGGGGAACTCGCCCTGCTGGCCGGCGAGATCGCGGCGGAGAACGCCGAGCTGTACCGGCAGTACGCGGGCTTCGCCGAGCCGGTGGCGCTGCCCGAGGACGCCTCCGCCTGGGACCGGGCGCTGGCCGCCTCGGGGCGGGATCCGCGCTGGAAGGGCTGACCGTTCGAACGGGCGGGGGCCGTACGGCGGTCACCCGGAGCGCAGCGCCGTACTGAGCCGGTTCCTCAACAGCCGTACGGCCGGGGACCGCTGGTCACGGCGGGCGACGAGACCGAGGCGCGCGTGGGTGACGGCGTCGGCGAGCGGGACGGCCCGCAGGCCGGCGCCCCCGGCCGAGGAGGCGCTGAGGACGGCGACCCCGGCGCCGCGTTCGGCGAGGCGGAGCAGGGCCGCCGGGGAGCTGGCCTCGATGTCCACCCGCGGGTCCAGGCCGAGCCGGCGGCAGGAGTCCGCGTAGGCCGCGCGGATGCCGGTGCCCGGGGAGAGGCAGAGGACCTTCTCCCCCCGGAGGTCGGCGAGGCGCGGTCCGGCCCGGTCGAGCGGGTGCCCGGCGGGGACGACGGCGGCGATCGGCTCGTCGACGACGACGGTGGTGTCCAGCCCCGGGGACGCCTCGCCCGCGTAGCCGATCAGGGCCAGGTCGAGGGACCCGGAGAGGACCTGCGCCTGGAGGTCCTCGGAGGGCCCCTCGTGCAGGCTGAGCTCGATGCCCGGGTGGCTGCGGCCGAGGTCGGCCACGGTGTCCAGGAAGGGCGGGATCGAGCAGCCCGTGATCATGCCCAGCCGGACCCTCCCGCGCACGGCGTCGGCGAACTCGGCGGCGGTGTGCCGGATGGCGTCCAGGGTGGCCAGGGCGCTCCTGGCGAGCGGGAGGACGGCCTCGCCGGCGGGGGTGAGGCGGACCTGGCGGCCGGAGCGGTCGAGGAGCTGCTGGCCCAGCTCGTGCTCCAGCTTGGCGACCTGGGTGCTGACGCCGGACTGGCTCACGTGCAGCCGGGCGGCCGCGGCGGTGAAGGTGCCCTCGTCGACCACGGCGGCGAAGTAGCGCAGCTGGTGCATCTCCATGACCGCTGACGATAGGCGACCGGCGGTCCGGCCACCCGCTCGTTCGGCGCCCGGGGCCGGGACCCGAGAGCCGAGGGCCTGGGGCCGGGGAGGAGCGGGCCGTGACCGCACGGACGGTCACGGCCCGGTGGGTGTCACCGACGGCCCTCGGTGCCCCGACCCTCGGTGCCCCGGATCTCCTTGCCGCGCGACTGCCCCGCCTTCCCGTCGGGGAGGTCGGCCTCGATGCGCTCCTTGCGCAGTCGGCCGGTGACGGTCTGCTGCTCGACGCGTTCCTCGGTCACCAGCCGTACCCGTTCGACCGGGACGGCCTCGGTGCGCACGACCGGCCGCTCCGCGTGCAGGGTGACCTCGTACTCGGCCTCCGAGATCAGCTCGCCGGGGATCGCGGTGCCCCGGTCGGCCTCGGCGATGGGTTCACGCTCGATGTGGACCTCCTCGTGCCGCACCGGCACGGTCTGGCGCTCCTCCTCGGTGACGACGTACTTGCGCAGCTTCGCGTGGCCGGTCTCGTACCGCTCGACGCCGACGCTCATCCGCTCCTCGGACCGGGTCATCACGCCGCCGTCCTGCTCCCGGCGCGGGCCGGTCCGCCCGGCGGCGGAGGCGGCGGCGGCGCCCGGAGCGGCGGCGGAGCGGGTGGTGGTGGCGCGGGCGGTGGCGGCGGAGCCGGTCGGACCCGCCGCACCGGCCGTGCCGGAGCGCCCCTTCGCCGCGGCGGCGCCGGCCGTGGCGCCCGTGGCGGCGGCACCGGCACCGCTCGCGTGGGCCCAGCCGCCCTCGCCCGGCTGGTTGGCGCTCTTCCAGGCTTCGTCCCAGGCGATGCCGTAGTGCTGGTACAGCCGACGCTCTTCGGCTTCGGAGAGGTGTCCGCTGCTGTCCACGTCCACCAGCGGCGCGTCCTTGACCTTCTCCTTCGGGTACGGCACCTCCAGGTGGTCCCCGACGACCCGGGCGTCGCGGATCGGCACGAAGGACTCGCTCCCGCCGAACCACCCGGTCTTGACGCTGACCCACTCGGGCTTGCCGGTGACGTCGTCGAGGAACATGTGGTCAGCGGTGCCGATCTTGTTGCCCTCCGCGTCATGGACGGGGTGGCGCAGCATGGAACGGGCCTGCTGTTCAGTGATCACGATTCACGCCTCCTTCACATTCCAGCGTTCAGCGCCTTGCCGCGCGGGGCAACCCGAAACCACTTCAGCTGACATTCACTCAGAGTGATGAACATGGCGAGCCGGTCACGCCTCGCACAGTCCATCAGTGGCAGAGATACCTACCATCGGATTCATCTGTTGGACGGATGGTTCAGGCGATCCGAGGATGGCGGCATGACGACGACGAACACCGCGCGTGAGCTTGCCGAGGCCTACTTCTCCGCCTGGGAGGCGGGCGAGTTCGACACCCTCCGGGAACTGCTGGCCGAAGATGTCGACTTCGTCGGGGCCCTGGGAACGGCCTCCGGCGTGACGGAGGCACTGGCCGGACTGAAGGGGCTCGGGCAGGTGCTGGAGAAGATCGACGTGAAGGTCCGGGTGGTCGAGGGCGACGAGGTGATCACCTGGTTCGACCTGTGCACCAGCATCGCCCCGCCCGCCCCGACGGCGAACTGGATGCACGTGGAGAACGGGAAGGTCACCCGGATCCGGGTGACCTTCGATCCGCGCGGACTGCTGGCCGGGTTCGAGAAGAGGGGCTGAGGCGGCGCGGCCGGCCTCAGTCGCCGGAGCGGATCGGCTCGCCCGTCCGGTGCAGGTGGGCGAAGACCTCCCGGTAGGAGGCGAACAGGCCCGCCTCGCAGTACGGGACGCCCTTCTCCGCGCAGAACTCCCGGGTGATCCGGGCGGCCCGGGCGAGCGCCGGGGTCGGCATGCTGGGGAAGAGGTGGTGCTCCACCTGGTAGTTGAGGCCGCCCATCACCGAGTCGATGACCGGCCCGCCGCGGACGTTGCGCGAGGTGAGCACCTGGCGGCGCAGGAAGTCGAGCTCCATCTCCGGCGTCACCATCAGCATGCCCTTGTGGTTCGGGGCGAAGACGCAGCCCAGGTAGATGCCGAGCAGCGCCTGGTGCACGGCGAGGAAGGCGACCGCCTTGCCCGCCGGGAGAGCGGTGAAGACCAGGCCGAAGTAGGCCACGAAGTGGACCACCAGCAGGACGCCCTCCAGCACCGGGCGCTTCATCACCGGGCTGCGCAGCGCGCGGAAGCTGTTGAAGCTGAGGTTGAGGCCCTCCAGCAGGAGCAGCGGGACGAACAGGTACGCCTGCCGACGGCCGATGAACCGGGCGACGCCGGTCGCATTCCGGGCCTGCCGCTTGGACCACACCAGGAGCTCGGGGGCCACGTCCGGGTCCCGCTCCTCGTGGTTCGGGTTGGCGTGGTGGCGGGTGTGCTTGTTCATCCACCAGCCGTAGCTCATGCCCATCAGCAGGTTGGCGGTGATCCGGCCGCCGGCCTCGCTCGGCGGCTTCCGGTCGAACACCTGGCGGTGCGCCAGATCGTGGGTGAGCAGGCCGAGTTGGGCGAAGACCACGGACATCGCGGCGGCCAGGCCGAGCTGCCACCAGGTGTTCCCCAGCGCGAACAGGGCGTACCAGCCGCCGAAGAAGGCAGCGAGCACCAGGCCCGCGCGGACGGCGTAGTAGCCGGGGCGCCGGTCGAGCAGGCCCTCGGCGGTTATCCGGCGGGTCAACTGGGCGAAGTCGCTGCCACCGCTCCCCGACCGGGGGACGGCGGCTCGGGGCACTTCGGACGTCATCACGGGATGCGCGGGCATACCCCCGAGTCTGCTGTGCCCGGCCGCCCCGCAGAACGGGGAAAACTCCACTCCGATAGGGGTGCTAACCCCCCTATCGGAAGTAGTGGAAGCTGGCTGGGCCGCGGGGGGTCGGTTGCACTATCGCGACCGGCACCAACCGCTCCGGCCGCGGGGCGTCAGCCCCCCTCCGGCCGCCCGAACAGCTCGTCCAGGTGGTACGCGAGGACCGCGAGCGCCTGCTCACCGGTGCGCTGACCGCCCAGAACGCTGGAGCCCAGCCCGTTGACCATCGCCAGCAGCCCGGCCGCGACCGTCTCGACGTCCCGCTCCGGACCGATCCCCCCGGCCCGCTGTGCCGCGCGGAGCTGCTTGGCGAGGAAGCCCTCCAGCACCGCCGGCGGCTGGGCGGCCTGGTGCTCCAGCATCCCGGGGTCGCCGAGGACCAGGGTGTAGTACGCCGCGTACGTCCTGGTGATCCGGCGGCTCTCGGCGTCCGTCGGCAGGATGCAGGACAGGACGGCCGTCACCACCTCCCGGGGGGCGCGCGCCTCGCCGATCCACCGCTCCATGCGGGCCTGGAGCTGGGCGCCGAGCCGGGCCAGGGCGTCCAGCAGCAGGCCCTCCTTGGACACGAAGTAGTACTGCACCAGGCGCAGTGAGACGCCGGCCTCCGTCGCGACCGCCCGCATGCTGGCGGACTGCAGCCCCTCGGTGTCGGCGATCCGCAGCAGGGCCTCGGCGATCTGCCGGCGGCGCTCCTCGTGGTCGACCTTGCCGGTCATCGCGCACCCTCCACGGTTCCTCCGCTCGCTCCTGGCGCACCACTCCCGGCACACCTTCTGGTACACCCGTATCATGCCTGTGATACACATGTACCATGCGAATCAGCGAGTTCAGGAACGGCAAAGCCGAAGCCCGCTACCGCACCGCCTACGAGGGCGCCCTCGACCGGCTCTGGCCGGGCGAACGGACCTCACTCGACATCCCCACCGGCTACGGCACCACCCGGGTCCACCGCGCCGGCCCCGCACACGGCACACCGATCGTGCTGCTGCCCGGCTCCGGCGGCAACGCCCTGATGTGGCACTCCTACATCGAGCCCCTCGCCGCCCGGCACCCCGTGATCGCCGTGGACACCGTCGGCGAACCGGGCGCCAGCGTGCAGAGCGCCCCCGTCGCGGACGGCCGGGACGCCGCCGACTGGCTCGAAGAGCTCCTCGCCGCCCTCGGCCTGCCCGCCGTCCACCTGGTCGGCTGCTCCTACGGCGGCTGGATCGCCCTCCACCACCGGATCCGCCATCCGGGCCGAGCCACCGGCCTCACCCTGGTCGACTCCGCGGGCCTCGCCGACCTCAGCCCGCGCTTCTACCGCTGGATCATCCTCGGCGGCCTCGCCGCCCTGGCCCCGCGGGCCCTCCGCCCCCGCCTCGCCCGGAAGCTCGGCAACAGCGCCATCCTGGACACCGAGCTGATGGCCCTGCTCCGCGCGTCCGCGGGCTTCCGCCGCCGGCTGCCCCTGGCCGCCACCCTCACCGACGACGAGCTCCGCGCGGTCGGCGCCCCCGTGCTCGCCCTCCTCGGCGGGCGCAGCGCCCTGCACGACGCCCCCACCACCGCCGAACGCCTGCACCGCCTGCTGCCCGACGCCGAGGTCCACACCGTCCCGGACGCCGGCCACTCGCTCACCACCGACGACCCCGGCGCCGTCCTCACCGGCATCCTCACCATGGCCGCGCGACAGGCAGGTCGAACGGATGGGCTGAACGGACCGGTTGAACGGACCGGTTGAACGGATGGGTCGAACGGACCGGCCGAACGGACCGGTCGAACGGACCGGTCGAACGGACCGGCCGGAGGGCCGCCGCGCCGGCTACGCCGGTCCGCCGAGGGCGGCCCGGACCAGCCGGGTGACCGCCGGAGTCGCGGCCGTCAGGTCACCGCTCCCGTCCTCGGCCCCCACCTCCGTCGCCAGCGCGTCGTAGGTCTCGAAGGCGGTGAGGACGAAGAGCAGGCCCGCCGCGTCCGGCGGGGCGGCCGGCAGGCGGCCGGTCAGGACGGCCGCCCCCTCCCGGCGGCGGGCATCGCGGTCGGCGATCACCCGGCCCACCTCCTCGTCGAGGGCGGCGAGGGCCCGCAGCCGACGGGTGCAGACCCGGTCGACGGCCCAGAAGCCGCCCATCACCTCGACGAAACGGTCCACCCCCGCCCACGGGTCGGCGAGGGTGAAGGCCTCGGCGAGCCTGGCCATGCCGCCCTGCGCGGCGAGGGCGTCGCAGACCGCCTCCAGGAGGCCCGCCTTGGAACCGAACTGGTAGTAGACGGTCGCCCGGGCGACGTCCGCGCGGCGGGCGACCGCGTCCAGCGAGGCCCCGCCGGTCTCGGCCAGGTGCGCGCGGGCGGCCGCGACGATCCGGGCGCGGGTCTCGTCGACCTCCGCCTGCCGCTGTCCCATCCGGTAGGACCGGGGGCTCATCCCGCTCGCCTCCACCCACTCGTTCCGTGTGAACTGGCAGTATCGCCGATCGGCCCACCCGGACCGGGGTGGGGCGCGGCGGGACGCGGCGGGACGGGCACGGCGGAACGAGCGCGGCGGGACGCTACCCGCTCAGAGGATGACCCGCCCGCCGCTGAGGTCCAGGGTCTGCCCGGTGATCCAGGAGGACGCGTCGGAGGCCAGGAAGAGCGCGGCCGAGGCGATGTCCACGGGCTCGCCGAGACGCCCCAGCGGGTGCGCGGCGGCGACCGTGGCCCGCACCTCGGGCGGCATCCGCTCGTCGGTCCGTTCGGTGCGGACGGCGCCCGGCGCGACGGCGTTGACCCGGACGCCCTCGCCGGCGACCTCCAGGGCGAGGTGCCGGGTGAACATCAGCACGCCCGCCTTTGCCGTGGCGTACGCGGCGGAGGCGCCGCTGGGCAGCCGGCCGGCCGTGGAGGCCATGGTGACGATCGAACCGCTGCCGCGGGCCAGCAGCCCGGGCAGGAAGGCCCGGACGGTGAGGAAGGTGGCGGTGAGGTTGCCGTCCAGGACGGCCCGCCAGTGCTCCTCGGTCTCGCGGGCGGTCGGCAGCGGGTAGCCGTCACCGCCGGCGAAGGCCGCCAGGACGTCGACCGGGCCGAGGTCCCGTTCGATCCGGGCGGCGGCGGAGCCGAGCGCCGCCGCGTCCGTGCAGTCGGCGACCAGGCCGAGCGCCCGGGCGCCCGCCGCCCGCAGTTCCCCGGCCACCGCCGTCAGCGCCGCCTCGTCGCGGCCGAGGACGGCGACGGCCGCGCCCTGCCGGGCGAAGGCGCGGGCGGTCTCCGCGCCGATGCCGCGGCTGCCGCCGGTGATCACGACCACCCGGCCGTCCAGGTCGGGGTACCGAGCCTGCTGAACTCCCATGTCCCATCGCTCCTTCGGGCTTGCTCTCGCGGTGTGCTGTGGTTCACTTGATTTCATTCATACAGCTCGTCTGAATGAATGACAAGCATCGCCCGACCCCCGCCCCGGCGCCGCCCACCCCGGGCAGCCGGGCAGCCGGGCAGCCCCGAGGAGGAACCGATGAGGATCGCAGTCGTGGGTGCCGCCGGACGCACCGGCCACCTGGTCACCACCCTCGCCCTGGCGGCCGGGCACACCGTCACCGCCGTCGTCCGCGACCCCGCCCGGCTGCCGGCCCTCGCGCACGGCACCCCGCTCACCGCGCGGGCCGACGTCACGGAGCCCGGCTCCCTGCACGGCCCGCTGAGCGGCCAGGACGTCGTGGTCGCCACCCTCGGCACCACCGGCCGCCGGGCCACCACCGTCTTCTCCGACGGCGCCCGCGAACTGACCGCCGCCGTCCGGGCCGGCGGCGCCCGGCACCTGCTGATGATGAGCTCGGCCGGCCTGGACACCAGCCGGCTCCCCTACGCCCAGCGGCTGGTGACCAGGCTGGTCGTCGACCGGCTGTACCGGGAGGTCCACCACGACCTGGCCCGGATGGAGGCCGTGCTCGCCGGATCCGACACCGCCTGGACGGTCGTCCGGGTGCCGATGCTCAAGGACGGCCCGGCGTCCGCCGGCCCCCAGGTCTCGTACGACCGGCCGCTCCCCCGCGCCGGCACCGCCACCCGCGCCACCGTCGCCCGCTGGATCGTCGACCACCTCGGCGACCCGGCGACCTTCCGCCGACTCGTCCACCTCGCCGACGACTGAGCCACCGCCCGCGTACCGGCGGTTCGACGACGACCTTCCCGACAAGACCGACCATCCGGTCAGACCGGCCCGGTAATCGCGTGACAGTGAGGTGATGCTCGGACAGGATGCCTCCGCGCGACTTCACCGATTCCCCACAACGGCCGGTCACCGGCCGTTCCCCCGAGAGGCATCCACTCATGAACGTCGGAAGGCTCGCCGCGTTAGCGGGCGCTTCGGCCGTGCTCGCCGCCGTCGTCCTGCCCGCGCCCTTCGCGGCCGCGGCAGGCGGCCCCGGCGACCGGCTCTACGTCGACAGATCCGTCGTCTGCTCGGACAGCGGGCCCGCCACCCCGGCCCAGCCGCTCTGCACGATCTCCGCGGCCGCGCGGATCGTGCAGCCGGGCCAGACGGTGGTGGTCAGCGGAGTGCCCCACTACCAGGAATCGGTGCTGATCACCCGGTCCGGTGCTCCCGGCAAGCCGATCACCTTCACCACCGGGACCATGGGCGATCCCCGGAACCGGGGCTTCGGAAGCTTCGTGGAGACCACCGGCACCCCGGCGTTCACCATCAAGGGCGCCACAGACGTCGTCATCCACGGCTTCGTCGCCCAGTCCGACGTCTCCACAGTCGTCGTCGCGGACTCCGCGCGCGTCACGGTCGACCACGTGTACGCCGCCAAGTCCCTCGGAGGCGAGCCTGCCATACGCGTCGCCGGCACCAGCGACCGCGTGACCGTGAGCCGCAGTGCCGTCTACGGCGACCACTCGGCCGGCATCCAGGTCGATGCCGGGACCCACGGCACCGTGGTGTCCACCAACTACATCGCCGGGCTCGACTACAACGCGATCGTCGTGAACGCCGCGGGCACCGTGGTGACCTCCAACACCGTCATAGGCACCTGCGGCCCGGGCATCCTCCTGAACGACGGCGCCACCGGCTCCGTCATCCGCAACAACGTCATCAGCGCCCACAGTTCCCTGTGCCCGCCCCCGGGAAAGCCGGGGGCCGCCATCCAGGTCGCGACCGGGGCCTCGACCGGAACCGACCTGGACTACAACCTCATCCAGACGGGCGCCGAGCAGGCTCCCTACCTCTGGAACGGCCGCACCCATGCCGATCCGGCCCAGCTGAACGCCGCCACCGGCCAGGGTGCCCACGACCTGATCGGTGACCCCCTGCTCTTCGGCGACGAAGGCCTCGACCGGGGATCACCCGGCATCGACTCGGGTGACGCCGCTGCGCCCGGCATCCTCCCGACCGACTTCTACGGCTACCCCGAAGCCGACGACCCCAGTGCCGCCAACACCGGTACAGGCCGAGGCATCCGCGACCGAGGAGCGATGGAGCGCCAGAGCGTCATCCGCCAGTCGGTCGAGGTCACCGGCGAGCGCGGTCCGTACCCGCGCCCGGTGACCGCCAGGGCCTCCGTCCAGCAGAACTGGCCGGTCGGCGCCCTCTCCTACAGCTTCGACTTCGGGGACGGTACGGCTCCCACCGTCACCACTCAGCCGACCGCCGACCACACCTACGCCCGGGCCGGGACGTTCGCCCCCACGGTGACGGTGACCAACTCCGAGGGAGTGGCCTACCCCGGCTCCTCGCGCTTCCCGTTCGTGGTCACCGAACCCGGCGCGCCCACGGCCGCGTTCACGGTGAAGCAGTGCTCCATCCAGTACTCCTGCGGCCCGATCGGCTACGAGTTCGACACCTCGCCCTCCACCACCGCCTGGCCCCTCGACAAGGGAAGGATCGACTTCGGTGACGGCAGCGGCCAGGACCTCACAAGCCTGTCGAAGGACATCCGGCACAACTACCCCCACCCGGGCGAGTACACCGTCACCTTCTCGTTCACCAACCGCAACGGCGAACAGGCCGGCACGTCCCAGCGGCTGACCGTCAGCACCAAGCCCGTCGGGCTCAACGGCTACGGCGCCCAGCGCGCATTGGACACCCGGCACCCCGGCGGCTCCAAGCTCACCCCCGGCCAGAAGCTCAGCATCGACCTCAGGGACGAGCACTGGCCGGTCAGCTGGGACGCCACCGCAGTCGTCCTCAACGTCACCGCGGTCAACGCCGAAGGGCCGGGCTTCCTGACCCTCGGCCCGAACGACCGCCCCCGGCCTGGCAGTTCCAGCCTCAACTACGTCCCGGGAGCGGCCGTCCCCAACCTGGTCACCGTCCCGATCGGCAACGACTCCAAGCTCGCGGTCTGGAACTCCTACGGCGCTCCGGTGGACCTCGTCATCGACATCCAGGGCGAGTACGACCCGCGTGCCACGGACCTGTACGCGCCGCTCCAGCCGAAGCGCATCATGGACTCCCGTAGCGGCATCGGCGTCCCGGCCGGCAAGATCAGCTCCGCCTGCACCGCCGCCTCGACGCGCCCGGTGACCAAGCTCAAGGTCCGCGGCGTCAACGGCGTCCCGAACGACGCCACCAATGTCGTCCTCAACGTCACCGTCACCGAGCCCGACATGGACGGCAACCTGATGGTGGACAACACCGCCGCGACGAACACCTCGAACCTCAACTTCAAGGCCGGGCAGACCACGTCCAACCAGGTCATCGCCAGGATCGCGAGCGACGGCACCATCACGTTCTGCAACAACGCGGGCGCCCTCCACATCATCGCCGACGTCTTCGGCTACTACGGGCCCAGCGGTCAGCACCTGTTCGTCGCCACCGACCCGACCCGACTGCTCGACAGCCGGGTCAGCCCCGGCAAGCTCGCGCCGTACAGCCGGGCCACCGTCCGCGGGCTGCCGGCCGATGCGAGCGGCGCCGTCCTCAACGTCACCGCCACCGAGCCCACCGCCGACGGCTTCCTCGCCGTCTACCCGGGCGGCACCGACCGGCCGGACGTCTCCACCGTGAACTTCGCGGCCGGCCAGACCGTCGCCACCCACGCCACCGTCCCGGTCGGCGGCGACGGCACCATCAGCCTCTACAACCACAACGGCGGCACCCACGCCGTCGTGGACAGCTCCGGCTACTTCGTCCACAAGTAGCCCCGGGCCACCAGCCCCGACCCGAACGGCGCCGGGCCGGCCCTCGTGGAGGGGCC
>NZ_JBHTWX010000101.1:0-34122 GCF_042792155.1 Kitasatospora sp. NPDC056651
CCCCACCCGCCCCTCCGCCGTTCCGGGCGCCCGTCACTCCGGGGCGGGGCCGCCGGGCAGCCGGACGGTGGCCAGGGCGCCCGGACCGCCGTCGGCGGCCGGCCCGAGCGTGACCTCGCCGCCCGCCTCCCGGACGCTCTGCGCGACGATCGACAGCCCGAGCCCGGAGCCCGGCAGCTGGCGGGAGGAGGGGGAGCGCCAGAACCGGTCGAAGACGTACTGGAGCTCGTCCGACGGGATGCCGGGGCCGTGGTCGCGGACGGTCAGCACGCCCTGCCGGAGCCGGACGTCGATGGTGCCGCCGGGCGGGCTGTACTTGACCGCGTTGTCCAGCAGGTTGATCACCGCCCGTTCCAGCCCGGCCGCGTCGCCGTGCACGTACCAGGGCTCGGTGGTGGTCTCGAAGACCAGCCCCGGGCCGCGCAGCTTGGCCCGCTCGACGGCCCGCCCGGCGAGCTCGTGCAGGGCGACGACGGTCGGCGCCGGGCCGCTCTTCGGGGTGTCCGGGCGGGAGAGCTGGAGCAGGTCGCCGATCAGCACGGTGAGTTCCTGCATCTGCGCCTTCATGTTGCCGAGCAGCTTGGTCTTGGTCGCGGCGGGCAGCGGGCGGCCGGTGTCGTCGCTGCGGATCAGCAGGTCGACGTTGGTGCGCAGGGAGGTCAGGGGGGTGCGGAGCTCGTGCCCGGCGTCGGCGATCAGCCGGGTCTGCCGCTCGCGGGAGTTGGCGAGCGCGGTGCTCATCGAGTTGAACGAGGTGGACAGCCGGGCGATCTCGTCGTCCCCGTGGACCGGGATGGTGGTGCCGACCTCCTCGGTCCGGGCGATGTGCTCGACCGCGTCGGTGAGCCGGTCGACGGGCTTGAGGGCGGAACGGGCGACGAGACGGCCGGCGATCGCGGCGAGGAGGATGCCCCCGGTGGCGACGGAGCCGAGGAGGATGGCGAGGCTCTGGAGGGAGTCCTCGATGGGCTGGGTGGAGGTGGCCACCATCAGCAGTGCCGGGCGTGCTCCGGCACGGGTCAAGGAGATCCGGACGACTGCCGGAGTGCCGTCGGTGAACCGGCCGTCGCGGATGATCGACTCGCCGTTCTTGAGCTTGAAGCCGGTCGTGTCGCCGGGTTGGACCACGATGGCCTTGGTCGCGCTCGGGGGCAGACAGACGCCGGCCGTGGCCACCACGTACTGGGTGTCCCGGGCCACCGCACCGCCGTTCTCGGGGGATTCGCTGGTCGGCTGCGCCGCCAGGGCCTGCTCCGGCGTCGGGTAGCAGAGGAGGGCGGGTACCCGGGGAGGGGGCGGCAGCGTGGCGTTGGCCAGATCCGTCCGCACCTGGTCGTAGAGCTGCTTCTCGACGATGAACCAGCACGCCAGCGCCGACAGCGCGATGGCCACCGCCACCGCCGCCGCGCTCAGGAAGGTGAGCCGGCTGCGCAGCGTGCGCGAGCGGTACCAGTGGACGACGCGCTGCCGGCGGCCCGGCCCGCGGGGCGAGGCCAGTGGCGGTGCCAGCGGCGGGGGCGGAATGTTGTTCACGCGCCCGCGCCGGCGGCCGGGCGCAGGGCGTAGCCGACGCCGCGGACGGTCTGGATCAGGCGGGGCATGCCGCCCTGCTCGGTCTTGCGGCGCAGGTACATCACGTAGACGTCCAGGGAGTTGGAGGACGGCTCGAAGTCGAATCCCCAGACCGCCTTGAGGATCTGTTCGCGGGTGAGGACCTGGCGGGGGTGGGCGAGGAACATCTCCAGCAGCATGAACTCGGTGCGGGTGAGCTCGATCGGCTTGCCGGCCCGGGTGACCTCGCGGGTGGCGGTGTTCATCCGCAGGTCGGCGAAGGCGAGCACCTCGCTCTCGTCCTCGGCGGCGGCGCGGGCGGCGGCCTCGGCGGCGAGGGCGTTGCGGCGCAGCAGGGCGCGGACGCGGGCGAGGAGTTCGTCGAGTTCGAAGGGCTTGGCGAGGTAGTCGTCGGCGCCGACGTCGAGGCCGGTGACCCGGTCGCCGACGGCGTCGCGGGCGGTGAGCATCAGCACCGGGACGGTGTCGCCGCGCGAGCGCATCCGGCGGACGGCGGTGAGGCCGTCCATCCGGGGCATCATGATGTCCAGCAGGACGAGGTCGGGCCGGTCGCGTTCGACGGACTCCAGGGCTTCGTAGCCGTCGGTGGCGGTGGCGACCTCGTACCCCTCGAAGGCGAGGCTGCTCTCCAGGGCGTCCCGGAGGGCGGGTTCGTCGTCGACCACGAGGAGCCGGGCGGAGGGGGGGCCGGCCTCGGCGGTGGTGCGGTCGTCGGCGGACGGGGTCATGGGCGGGTGCCCTTTCTCGTCGGGTTCTCGTCGGCTGGAGGGCCTGCTCGGAGCAATTGTCCGTCTCAGGGAGTGTGGCTCACAGGCTCTGGCCGGCTTCGAGCTTCGGCAGGACCTGCTTGACGTCGTTGATCGGGATGGCGAAGCCGAGGCCGACGCTGCCGGCCTCGCCGCCGCCGGAGGAGCCGGCGCCGCTGGGCGCGTACATCGCCGAGTTGATGGCGATGACGTGGCCGTTGGCGTTGATCAGCGGGCCGCCGGAGTTGCCGGGGTTGAGCGCGGCGTCGGTCTGGAAGGCCTTGTAGGTGGTGCTGTTGCCGTTGCCGTTGCCGTTGCCGTTGCCGTTGCCGGACTGCGGGGCGGCGCCGCGCAGTCCGGGCAGGAAGGGGAGGCCGAAGCCGCCGTTGCCGCTGGTGCTGCCCTCGTCGAGCTGGACGGTGACGTCGCGGTTCTCGGCGCTGATGATGCCGGAGGTGACGGTGCCGGTGAGGCCGTCGGGGTTGCCGATGGCGACGACCGGGTCGCCGATCTCCACGGCGGCGGAGTCGCCGAGGACGGCGGGGGTGAGGCTCTTCGCGCCGGTCGCGGTGATCACGGCGACGTCGAGGGACTTGTCGGTGCCGGTGACGGTGGCCTGGGCGGTGGAGCCGTCCTTGAAGGTGACGGTGATCCGGCCGCCGTCGGCCGCGGTGGCGATCACGTGGTAGTTGGTGAGGATCTGCCCGTCGGCGTTCAGGACGACGCCGGTGCCGGTGGCGGTGCCGTTGCCGGTCTTGACGGTGATCTGGACGGTGCTGGGCGAGACCGCGGCGGCGATGGCGGGCACGTTGGCGCTGCCGTCGGTGCGGGCGGAGACCGGGCTGGCGATGGCGCCGACGTGGGTGTCGGTGCTCTGCCGGTCGGCGGCGATCAGCCCGCCGGTGACCCCGCCGAGCACGGCGGCGACCGCGGCGACGGCGGTGACCAGGGCGAGCCGGCCGCGCAGCAGTCCGCGCCGGGCCCGGCTGCCGTGGTTGCCGGGGCCCCCGTGGGAGCCCGGGCCGGGGACGGTGGGCGGCTCGGGCGGGGTCGGCGGGATCGGCGGCGGTCCGTCGAAGCCGCCGCCGGAGTGGTCCTCGTGGTGGCCGTGCCCGGCCGGAGCGCCGCTGCCGGTGGCCGGGCCGCTGCCGAGCACGGTGCCCTCGATCACCCGGGGCTGGTGGGACCGGTAGGGGTCGTACCGCTCGTCGGTCCCGTGCGAAGCGTCGGTCTCGTACGAAGCGTCGGTCCCGTACGAAGCGTGGGTCTCGTACGAGCCGGGGGCCTCGTGGGCGCCGGGGGTCCCGTACGAGCCGTACCGCTCGTGGGGCTCGTTCGTGCCGTACTGCTCGTCGGGGTGCTGCTGCTGTCCGCTCATGTCGAACAAGCTCCGCCCGGCGCATGAGGAGTGCATGAGAACCGGCTCAGAAGGGGGAGAGAAGCCCGTTGGGTTCTCATAAAGCCTGGTCAGGCCGCCCGCCGAGCGGAATCGGTTACTCCGGTACGGATCGGACGGGGGAGTTGCCGCCGCAGCCGCAGGAGCGGCGGATGACCAGCCGGGACGGGAAGGTCCGGACCCGTTCGGTGTCGGAGCCGGGCACCATCAGCGAGTCGTCCAGCACCAGGTCCACCGCGGCCCGGGCCATCGCGTCGCGGTCGGAGGCGACGGTGGTCAGCGGCGGGTCGGCGAGGGCGGCCTCGGGCACGTCGTCGAAGCCGGCCACCGCGAGGTCCTCCGGGACCCGCAGGCCGACCTCGCGGGCGGCCCGCAGCACGCCGATCGCCTGGTCGTCGGTGGAGCAGAAGATCGCCCGCGGCCGGTCCGGCGAGCGCAGCAGGCCGAGCGCGACGTCGTAGGCGCCGTAGCGGTGGAAGGGCGCGTCGATCAGGTGCGGTTCGGTGGGGATGCCGTGCGCGTCCATGGCGCGCTGCCAGCCCTCGACGTGGTCGATGACCGGGTCGCCGGGGGCGGGGGACTCGACCGGGCCGCCGAAGCAGGCGACGTACGGGTGCCCGTGCACCTCCAGTAGGTGGCGCACGACGGCCTCGGCGCCGGCCACGTCGTCGGTGACCACCGCGACGTCGTCGATCGCCTCGGGGCGGCGGTGCAGCAGCACCACCTTGGCGCCCTCCATCGCGGCGAACTCCTCGGCGGCGCGCTGCGAGGGGCCCTGGCTGACCAGGATCAGACCGGAGACCCGCATCCCGAGGAAGGCGCGGACGTAGTGCACCTCGCGGTCGTCCACGTAGTCGGAGTTGCCGATCAGCACGAGCTTGCCGCGCTCGGAGGCGGCCCGTTCCACGGCGTGCGCCATCTCGGCGAAGAAGGGCTGGCGGGCGTCCGGGACGACCATGCCGATCAGGTTGGTGCGCCGGGAGGCCATCGCCTGGGCGACGCTGTTCGGCCGGTAGCCGAGCTGCTCGATCGCCGCGAGGACCTTCTCCCGGGTCGCGGGCGCGACCGGGCGCGGCCCGTTGTTGATGACGTAGCTGACGACCGCGGTCGAGGTTCCAGCCAGCCGGGCTACATCGTCGCGCGTCACTTTGGCCACGGGGGGAGTCTACGCGTGTGGCCTCCGGGGCGGCAGGGGGACCTGGGGCCTTGGCGCGACCGGCCCGTGGGCGGCTCCGGACGAACCGGACAAGCCGGGCGGGAGGTGCTCCGCCCGGCTTCGGCGTCACGCGTCCAGCGGGGCCGAGGGGCGCGGGGAGAGCTCCGGCCGTTCGCCCTTCTCGGGCTTCTCCGGGACGACGAAGCGGTAGCCGACGTTGCGCACGGTGCCGATCAGCTGCTCGTGCTCCACGCCGAGCTTGGCGCGCAGCCGCCGGACGTGCACGTCCACCGTCCGGGTGCCGCCGAAGTAGTCGTAGCCCCAGACCTCCTGGAGCAGCTGTGCCCGGGTGAAGACCCGGCCGGGGTGCTGGGCGAGGTACTTGAGCAGTTCGAACTCCTTGAAGGTGAGGTCGAGCGCGCGACCCCGGAGCTTGGCGGAGTAGGTGGCCTCGTCGACCGAGAGCTCACCGCTGCGGATCTCCGTCGGGAGGTCGTCGGCGGTGACCTGGAGGCGGCCCAGGGCGAGCCGCAGCCGGGCCTCGACCTCGGCCGGCCCGGCGGTGTCCAGGAGGACGTCGTCGATGCCCCACTCGGCGGTGACGGCGGCCAGGCCGCCCTCGGTGACCACCAGGATCAGCGGGCAGCCGATGCCGGTGGAGCGCAGCAGCTGGCAGAGGCTGCGGACCTGCGGCAGGTCGCGCCGGCCGTCGACCAGGATGACGTCCGCACTGGGCGTGTCCACCAGGGCCGCGCCCTCGGCGGGGGCCACCCGGACTTGGTGCAGCAGCAGGCCGAGGGCGGGCAGCACCTCGGCGGAGGGTTGCAGGGCATTGGTGAGGAGGAGGAGAGAACTCATACCCGGTGGTCCCCTTTCCGGGTCGTCGCGGTCGCTTGACGGCTGCCGCCACAGCCGGATGGCGCAGGTGCCGAGGGGGAGGCGAGGAGGACGGCTGCCCGCGGCGAACCGGGGGTGCGGACGGCGCGCACGGGGCGACGGCGGGCCCGCCGGGGGGCTCGCGACCCCTGGCGCGCCGTTCCTGCCCTGTTCATCACCGTGAACCCTCCGGTCTTTTCCGGTGCCGGGTGGCGGCCCGGTGCCGGGTGGCGACACCCCGGCGGCCGGGGCGCGTCGAGGTGCCGCGTCAGGCGGGGCGGTTCCTGCTGCGCGCCGGGGGTGGGCCGACGAATCGCAAGAACGTCCGTACTGGCGTCCTGGAAGCACAAAAGGACCCGGGGGCGACTCTGCCCGGATCCCTCATGGTGGTCGAGGATAGCCGACCGTGCCCCGGTGCCGGGAGTGCGGGAATCCGGCGGTTCGCACAATTCGGACTTGCGCCTGGTGAGGCTGGACACAGCGACGAGGACCGCCCCCCCGGGGCCCGCCGGTGGCGGTCCGGTGGGAGACCGGTGCACGCTCCGTGCCCGTCCGGCCAGGGCGATTGCCGCTCGTGGTGGCGGACACGCCATCATGGGACGCGCATCGTCGGCGCTGTTCCGGGTCCATCGTTCGGGTGGTCGGGCGGCCGCCGCCGCAGCGAGCCGGACCGGGGCACCGGGCCGGGCGAGGACGACGAGAAGGGGTGGCCCGATGGGCGCGACCACCGAGCCCGCGAGCGGCGCCCGGGTGCGCGGGACGATCCGCTACTGGGCGGCGGCGAAGTCCGAGGCCGGGCTGGCCGAGGAGCCGTACGAGGCGGCGACCCTGGCACAGGCGCTGGCGGCGGCCAGGGAGCGGCACGCCGACCGGCCGAAGCTCGTCCAGTTGCTCGGGCACTGCTCGTACCTGGTCGACGGTGCTCAGGTGGGGGGCCGCGACCACGCGTCCGTCGCCCTGACCGAGGGCGGGACGGTCGAGGTCCTCCCGCCGTTCGCGGGAGGCTGAGCGGCGTGACGGACATGAACAACCCGAACCGGCCGGACCACGGCGGCTACGGCGAGTGGCCGCAGCAGCCCCAGGCGCCGCAGCAGTACCAGCAGCATCAACAGCAGTACCCGCCGCAGCAGCAGTACCTGCCGCACCAGCACCAGCACCAGCAGCAGCACTTCCCGCCGCAGCAGCCCGGCCACCAGCCGCCGTACGGCTACCCGGTGGACGACGCGGCGGCGACCGCGGTGCTGCCGCCGGTGCCCGCCTTCGACGATCCGGCCGCGACCACCGTGCTGCCGCCGGTTCCGGCGGCGGGCGACGCCGAGGCGACGGCGCTGCTGCCGCCCGTGCCGCCGCTGGACGACGCCGAGGCCACCGCCCTGCTGCCGCCGGTGGTGGTGTCCGGTGCGATGCCGGCCGCGCCGCAGCCGCCCCGGCAGCCGCAGCACCGGTACCAGCAGCCGGTGCAGCCCCAGCCGGACCCGACGATGCAGCTCCGGCAGCCGCCGCAGCCGCAGCCACCGCAGCAGCCGCGGGCCCGGCACGCGGCCCCGGCGCCGCAGCCCGCCCCCGTGCGGCAGCCGGCGGAGGCCTTCGACCCGCCGACCATGACCCTGAAGCGCCCGGTCGCCCCCGGCCCGCTGGGCGCCCCCGCCGCACCGCCGTACGGGGCCGTTCCGCCCCGGCCCGTCCCGTCGCGGGCCGCGCCGCCCGCGGGCCCGCGCGGCCGGACCGGCTCGCCGATCATCGACCCGGGCCTCCAGCCGGCCCTGATCACCGCCGGTGCGGCCGCGCTGCTGGCCGGTGGCGCCGCCCTCGGGCAGGTCGCGCTGGCCCTGGTGGTCGCGCTGCTCCAGCTGCTGACGGCGGCCGGCTGGTTCCGGCTGAACGGCATGTGGCCGGCCCGACAGGGCATCCTGCTCGCCGCGCTGGCCGGGCTCACCGCGGACGCGGCGGTGCTGCTGGCGGATTCCGACGGCGGCGTGGCGGCGGTGGTGGGCACCCTGGGCGGGTTCTTCCTGCTCGTCCTGGTGCTGCAGACGTTCCGTCCCTCCGACCCGAAGGAGCGGTTCTACGCGCTGACCGTGCTCGGCTCGGCCACCGTGGTGACGGCGCTGTGCACCACCCTGCTGCTGGCCGACTGGGTGCCGGCCGGGGTCGGCGCGGTGGCGCTGGCCACCCTGCTGGCGGCGGCGCCGCTGCCCGGTCCGAAGCAGCTGGGCCCGGTGCTGGGCCTGGCCGCGGCGGTGGCGCTGGGCCTGCTGGTCGGGGCGCCGGTGGCGCTGGGCGCGCTGGCGGGGCTGGGCGCGCTGGTCGGCCGGCGGGTCGCCGCGTACGACTTCCCGTCCCGCTTCGTGCACATGACGGCGGGCGTGGCGCTGCCGCTGGCCGTGGCCGCGCCGTTGATCTGGCTCGCCACCGGCCTGCTCGCCTGATCCCGACGCCGACGCCGACGCCGTTCCCGTAGTCCGGGCCGGTCGGGCCGGTCGGGCCGCGGTCCCGCCCCGGAACCATGTTCCGGGGCGGGACGTCGTACGGTCGTGCGGGAGCGGGCGCGTCCGGCGTCCGCCGCGCAGCGGCGAACGATCCACTGCGAACGGCCCATCGCGGACGATCGGGAACGACCGGCGACCGGCGACGACGGGAGACACGATGCGCGGATGGCTGAAGGCCACGATCAGCCTGGCGGTGCTCTGCGGCCTGCTGGTGGGCGCCGACCGGATCGCCGTCGGCGTGGCCGAGGACGAGGCCGCCGACCGGATCGTGAAGAGCGGTCGGATGAGCCAGCGCCCGGACGTCTCGATCGAGGGCTTCCCGTTCCTCACCCAGGTGCTGTCGATGAAGCTGGACGACGTCCGGATCTCCTCCGACGGCCTGACCGTCGGCGACGGCAGCCACCAGGTGGCGCTGCACTCGTTCAAGGCCAGGCTCTCCGGGGTCAAGGTCAGCGACAGCATGAACAGCGCCACGGTGGCCGGCGGCACCGGCAGCGGGGTGATCTCCTACCCGGACCTCGCGCAGTTGCTGCCGCCCGCCTCGCAGCTGCTGCACGGGACCAAGCTCCCGGTGGGCGGAAACTCCCGGCTGACCCTGGCCTACGCCGGGCCGGGCAAGGTCAAGGCCTCGCTGGGGCCGCTCGCGATCGGCGAGGGCAACGTGCGCAACAAGGGGAACACCGTCATGGTGGACGGCTTCCGGCTGAGCTCGCTGGTGGGGGCGGTGGCCGGCCTCAGCGGTCAGCAGATCGAGCCGATGAGCTTCACCCTGGACTCGCTGCCGGCCGGGCTGAAGCTGGCCGACGAGGAGGGCGGGAGCGGCGGCGTGACACCACTGCCGGAGGGCCTCCAGCTGACCTTCGACGGCAAGGACGTCAAGCTGCTGGGCTGATCCGCGCCCGTCGGCACCTCGCCGACGGGTCTGCCGAATCGTTCCGCTCCGCGAGACGCGCTGTCCAGCACGCACCGTGGAGCGGTGCCGTTTCCGCCCCGGGGGCACCTCCGGAGGGTCCGCGGCCGGGCCCCGGGAGGCCGGGTCGCGGCCGAATCCCAGCATCCGGTCGTTTCGATCCCAGTATTCGATACGCTGATGACAGCGGGCCTCCGGTGTCCCTAGCATCGTCGGCATGAAGCGACAGACGGACCTCACGAAGCGGCGGGCGGTAGACCTGTGCCGCGTGGCCGCCTGTCTGTGTCGAATGCGCTGACTCGGCATCCCGGCAGGGCCGTTGGCGCCCGCCGCCGATCTTCCCGGCAACCGCGCCCGGCTCTGTGAGCGGGTCGTCGCCGATGTACCCCGCAGTTCCCGGCCCGGTCGCCGGTCCATCCTCCTCGTCCCATCATTCGGACAGGATTTCGGACCGCACCCGCCCGGGCGCCCCTTCAGCACCTCCCTGAGCAGCACCTTCCGCACAACCGCCCTCGGATGGAGAACACCACCATGAGCCGCAGCGACGTCCTGGTCGACGCCGACTGGGTCCAGGCCCACCTGGACGACCCGAAGGTCGTCATCGTCGAGGTCGACGAGGACACCTCCGCGTACGAGAAGAACCACATCCGCAACGCCGTCCGGATCGACTGGAAGCAGGACCTGCAGGACCCGGTCCGCCGCGACTTCATCGACCAGGCCGGCTTCGAGGCGCTGCTCAGTGCCAAGGGCATCGCCAACGACGACACCGTCGTCCTGTACGGCGGCAACAACAACTGGTTCGCCTCGTACGCCTACTGGTACTTCAAGCTGTACGGCCACGGTGACGTCCGCCTGCTGGACGGCGGCCGCAAGAAGTGGGAGCTGGACTCCCGCGACCTGGTCGTCGAGGTGCCGGCCCGCGCCGCCACCGAGTACGAGGCGCAGGCCGCCGACTCCTCGATCCGCGCCTTCCGTGACGACGTGATCGCCGCGATCGGCGACCTGAACCTGGTCGACGTCCGCTCGCCCGACGAGTTCTCCGGCAAGCTGCTCGCCCCGGCCCACCTCCCGCAGGAGCAGTCGCAGCGCCCCGGCCACGTGCCGAGCGCCCGCAACATCCCGTGGGCCAAGAACGCGAACGACGACGGCACCTTCAAGAGCGACGACGAGCTCAAGGCGCTGTACGAGGCCGAGGGCATCGACCTGGCGAAGGACACCATCGCCTACTGCCGCATCGGCGAGCGCTCCGCGCTCACCTGGTTCGTGCTGCACGAGCTGCTCGGCCAGGAGAACGTCAAGAACTACGACGGTTCGTGGACCGAGTACGGCAGCCTGGTCGGCGTGCCGATCGAGCTCGGCAGCAACTGAGCCCCCGGCTCGACCCGTAAGTCAGAAGGGAAGACAGACATGTGCGGTGCGAAGGCCGGCGGCCCGGACCTGGCAGGAGTTGACGTGGCGAACGAGACGATCATCCAGGGTTCGGTGACCCGAGACGGTGAGCCGGTCAACGGCTACGTCCGGCTGCTGGACGAGAACAACGAGTTCACGGCGGAGGTGCCCACCTCGGCGACCGGCCAGTTCCGGTTCTTCGCCCGCCCGGGCAAGTGGACCCTGCGCGCGCTGGTGCCGGGCCAGACCGTGGACCGTCAGGTGGTGGCCTCCCAGGGCACCGCCGTCGAGGTCGCGATCGCGGTCTGACCGGGACCGGCCGGATCGAGGAGCAGTAGGAGCCGGAGCGGATCCGGTTCCGGCCGAGGGCCCCTGCCGTGCGGGGGCCCTCGGCCGTACCGTGGAGGGGTGCAGGCAAGGCGGCGGCGTCGCTACTACTTCGCCATGATGGGCGTGTGCCTGGGCCTGTTCGTCATGGCCTGGGGCGTGGTGCGGTTCTTCTCGGTCGGCGCGGCGATCGGCATGTGCGTGGTCGCGATGGTGATCCCGCCCGCCGCCGCGGTGTTCGCCAACAAGCGGGACCCGGACGACGACTGGTGGGACGACCCGCGCTGGGACGACCCGAAGTGGGACGAGCCCGGCCACGACCGGGACCGCCCCGACCACGAGGAGCGCCCGTAGGCGCCAGTGCGTGTCAGTGCACGAGGTGCGCGTCAGTACACGAGCGCCTGGACGCCGTCCGCCATGATCTCGCTGACGAAGACCTGGGCGCCCGCGATCCGGACGCCTTCGACGGTGTCCTTCTGCTCGATCCCGCGCCGGACCGCGCACTGGGTGCACAGCGTCACCGAGCCGGCCGCCAGGATCGACTCCAGCAGGTCCGGCAGCGGCGCCGCGTGCGGCAGTTCGAACTCCGCCGCCCGGCCCGGCAGCGCGAACCAGGAGGACTCCCCGGTCAGCCAGAGCGAGACCTCGATCCCGCTGGCGACGGCCACCGCCGCCACCGTGAACGCCTGCGAGCACCGCTCCGGCGCGTCCGCCCCTGCGGTGACCTTGATGACCAGTTTCTTCGACATGGCGCCACCATAGAGCGCCCGTCGCCCCGCCCGTCCGGCATCCCGGGAACCCTTGGGCAAAGCTTGGGCAGCCCGGGGGAGGACGGCGCGAACGGCGACGTGGTGGGGCTCACCGCGAGCGCCCGGAGCCCGCCGGATAGAGTGAGCGGAGCAAAATCCACCACACTGTCGCCGCCTGGGAGCCCCCCGTGTCCGGTCTGGAAATCTTCTTCGACGGTCTGCTGGCCCTCATGGCCGTGCTGATCACCTGGTTCGCCATCTTCTCGGTGATGAAGCTGTACCAGGGCCAGCGCTGAGCCTGCCGTACGGTTGAGGCAGTCCCACACCGACGACGACAGCGACCAGGAACATGATCGAGATCCCCTCTGACCTCCACAAGGACGTCGTCCCGCTCGCCTTCCTCCTCGGCACCTGGGAAGGCGCGGGCGTCTACGCCCCGCTACCGGGTGAAGGGGGCCCCGGCGCGGAGAAGTGCAACTTCGGCCAGGAGATCGTGATCCGGCACGACGGCCGCCCCTTCCTGGAGTTCCGCTCCCGCACCTGGGTGCTGGACAACGAGGGCGAGAAGGTCCGTCCGCTGGAGAACGAGCACGCGTTCTGGCGGATCACCAGCAACCACGACGGCACCAGCGGTGTCCGGGGGATCGAGATCTCCTCCGTCCGCGACGACGGCACGGTCGAGATCTGGTACGGCGAGCTGGCCGACGGCAAGCCGCAGGTCGACGTCTCCACCGACGCGGTGGCCCGGATCGAGGGCTCGCCGGAGTACTCGGGCGGCAAGCGGCTGTACGGCTTCGTCAACGGCGAGCTGCTCTGGGTCGGCGAGAAGGCCGCCCCGAACGTTCCGCTGCGCCCGTACATGTCCGCGCAGCTGAAGAAGGTGCTCAGCCCGGCCCAGCTGATCAAGGACATCAACGACCTGCCGGACGACGGCATCGCCTTCTTCAAGTAGACGGTCGGGCGACCGGACTTTCCGTGCACGAGGTAGGGGCCGGCCATGGGGCCGGTCCCTACACTTGCATCAGGACCCCCGACCTTGGCAGGGACAGCACCGTGGCGGACACCGGCACCACCGACTGGCAGCTCTCCGGCGACTGGAAGAGCGACCTGCGCGAGCGCGGCTACCGCCTCACCCCGCAGCGGCAGCTCGTGCTGGAGGCCGTCGACGAACTCGACCACGCCACCCCCGACGACATCCTCTGCCACGTCCGCCGGACGGCCAGCGGTGTCAACATCTCCACCGTCTACCGGACCCTGGAGCTGCTGGAGGAGCTCGGCCTGGTCTCGCACGCCCACCTCGGCCACGGCGCCCCGACCTACCACGTGGCCGGCCGCCACCACCACCTGCACCTGGTCTGCCGGGACTGCGAGCAGGTCACCGAGACCGGCACCGAGATAGCCCAACCGCTGATCGACCGCCTGCGCGAGCGGCACGGCTTCGACACCGACCTCAAGCACTTCGCCATCTTCGGCCGCTGCGCCGACTGCACCGCCAAGCTCGCCGGGGAGCAGCCGTAAGCTGGCCGGTATGACCGGTGTGAAGAGCCCGCTGCTTTCCCTGCCCGGAGCCGTCCCCGCCGAGGGGGCCGACGAGGGAGTCGCCGCCCACTACGGCGACATCTTCCGGGAGCAACGCAACCTGTCCCGGGGCACCGGCTTCGTCGACCTCTCGCACCGCGGCGTGGTCACCGTGACCGGCCCGGACCGGCTCTCCTGGCTGCACCTGCTGCTCACCCAGCACGTCGGCGAGCTGCCGCCGCAGCAGGCCACCGAGGCGCTGGTGCTCTCCGCGAACGGGCACGTCGAGCACGCCCTCTACCTGGTGGACGACGGTGCCACCACCTGGGCGCACGTCGAGCCGGGCACCCAGGAGGCGCTGGTCGCCTACCTGGAGAGCATGAAGTTCTTCTACCGGGTGGAGGTCGCCGACGCGACCGCCGAGTACGCCGTGGTCCACCTGCCGGCCGGTTCCACCGGGTCGGTCGAGGGCGCCGCCGCGGTCCGCGAACTCCCGTACGGGCGCGACCTGTTCGTGCCGCGCGGTGACCTGGAGCGGCTCACCGCCGGATGCGGTCCGGCGGCCGGGATCTGGGCGTACGAGGCGCTGCGGATCGAGGGCCACCGGCCCCGGCTGGGCTTCGAGACCGACCACCGGACCATCCCGCACGAGGTGGACTGGCTGCGCACCGCCGTCCACCTCCAGAAGGGCTGCTACCGCGGCCAGGAGACCGTCGCCCGGGTGCACAACCTGGGCCGCCCGCCGCGCCGGCTGGTCTTCCTGCACCTGGACGGCACCGAGGAGACGCTGCCCCCGCACGGCACCGAGGTGCGGCTGGCGGCCGAGCCGGACGGGCGGGCGCTGGGCTTCGTGACCTCCTCGGCCCGGCACCACGAGCTGGGGCCGATCGCGCTGGCGATCGTCAAGCGGAACGTCCCGGTGGACGCGGTGCTGCTGGCCGGGACGGTGCCGGGCACCCAGGACGTGATCGTCCCGCAGTAGCGGCCCGCGGTCTCAGACCTCGACGAGGACGGTGAACGGGCCGTCGTTCACCAGCGCCACTCGCATGTCGGCGCCGAACCGGCCCGTCTCCACCTCGGCGCCCAGCGCCCGCAGCCCGGCCACCACCTCGTCCACCAGCGGCTCGGCGACCGGGCCGGGGGCGGCGGCGTTCCAGGTGGGGCGGCGGCCCTTGCGGGCGTCTCCGTAGAGGGTGAACTGGCTGATCACCAGCAGCGGGGCGCCGAGGTCCGAGCAGGACTGCTCGACGCCCTCCTCGTTCGCGGGCAGCAGCCGCAGGGTCCAGAGCTTGCGGGCCAGCTGGGCGGCCTTGGCCGGGGTGTCGTCGTGGGTGACGCCGACCAGGACGCAGAGCCCGGGCCCCTCGATCGCGCCGACGGTCTCACCGGCCACGGTCACCCGGGCCTCGGTCACTCGCTGCACCACTGCTCGCATGCCCGCCATTGTGCCGGAGCGCCGTACGGCCCCCGGAGGGCCCCCGGCGCCGTGCCGTGGCCTTTCCGCGCCCGCCCCGGTGGCCTTCACGGCGCACACCAGGGGCGCGCACACGGGTGGTGCACGCCGTGGTGTGCGCGCCTGCGCGGAAGTGGGCGCCACTCTTGCTGCGAAAAGGCCCGGTCATATCAGCCACCCCCGTTCGCCAGGGGGCCGTTTGGGTGCACGGGCGGTGCGCGTGCGCCGGGAGGGGTGGCACGCTGGTGGATCGTACGAAGGGTCCGGGGCGCCAGGAGGTCCGCCGCACCGGACCGGGGTCCGGCCGGGCGGCCGGACCGAAGGGCCGGGCGTTCCGGCGGTGCCGCCCCGGTGGGCGGTCGTGGCCGGGCCGGAACCTCCGGGGCTCCCGGACGGACCGGTGGACGCGGGGCCCGTCGGGGGACGGGACGGACCGGCGGCAGCGACGGGGTGCCGCGAGCGGGCGGGATCGGACGACGTCAGGTGGTTGGGTGATGGACGCGAGCAGCGCGGCGCGGGACCGGTCCGGGCCGGTGGTGCAGGCCCTCGACGGTCCGTACGGTCCGTACGGCCGGGCGCCGGGTGCGCAGGACGAGCCCGACCTGGAACGGCTGGGCCTGGACCAGCTGCGGGTGCTGCGCCGGGAGACCCTGGAGCAGGAGGCCGACCTGTCCTACCTGCGGCGGCTGCTGCACGGGCGGATGGACATCCTGCGCGCCGAACTCGACCGGCGGCCCGGCGTGGACCCGGTCCGAACGTCCGGCCCCTCCGGCCCGGCCCCCGGCGACCTGCTGGACCGGCTGCCGGCCATCCTGACCGACGCGCCCTCCAGCGTGCGGCGCTCGGTCCGGCACGTCACCGTCGGCCCCCCGCGCACCGAGGAGTCCCGGCTGGAGGCGGACGCGCTGATGGGCGACGTCCAGCTCGCCGACCTGGCGGCGCACCCGGCCGAGGAGCTGCTGGCCGCCCTGGAGCGGCTGCGGGCGCACGAGCGCGAGGTGTCCGGGCGGCGCCGGCGGCTGCTGCGCACGGCCGACGGTTGCAGCGCCGAGATCACCCGCAGGTACCGTGATGGGGAAGCACGGGTCGACGACCTGCTCGCAGGGGGGCCGCTCTGACCGGGTGAGTCACCGCGGGCGGTGGGCCCGGCTCTCTCCCGGCCCCACCCTCGCCCCCGGAAGGCTCATCCGCCATGTCCCTGCCCGTCACCGCGCCCGTTCTCGCCGAGGTCGTGCGCTCCGGTTTCGTCGAGGGCCGCCACCGCGGCTCCCTGGTGCTGCTCGCGGCCGACGGCTCGGTCGAGTTCGCGCTCGGCGATCCGGACGCGCCGGTCTTCCCCCGGTCGACGGCCAAGCCGTTCCAGGCGGTGGCCACGCTGCGGGCCGGGCTGGTGATCGAGGGCGAGCTGCTGGCACTGGCGGCCTCCAGCCACTCCGCAGAATCGTTCCACCTGGACGGTGTGCGGACCATCCTGGGCTCCGCCGGGCTCGACGAGTCGGCCCTGCGCACCCCGGCCGACCTCCCGCTGGACGAGACCGAGGCGGAGCTGCGGCTCGCCTCCGGCGGCGGCCGCGCGCCGATCCTGATGGACTGCTCCGGCAAGCACGCCGGCTGGCTGGCCGCCTGCGTGGCCAACGGCTGGGACACCGCGAGCTACCTCGACCCGGCCCACCCGATCCAGCGGCTGGCCCACGAGGCCCTGGAGGAGGGCACCGGCGAGGCGGCCGCGCACGCCGGGACGGACGGCTGCGGCGCGCCGCTGCTGGCCGTCACGCTGACCGGCCTGGCCCGCGGCTACCGGGGCCTGGTACTGGCCGCCGAGGGCACCGAGCGGCGCCGGGTGGCCGACGCGATGCGGGCCCACCCCGAGTACGTGGCCGGCACCCGCCGGGCCGACACCTGGCTGATGCGGGCGGTGCCGGGCGCGCTGTCCAAGATGGGAGCCGAGGCCGTCCAGGTGGTGGCGCTGCCGGACGGGCGGGCGCTGGCCTTCAAGATCGAGGACGGCTCCGAGCGGGCCCGCGGCCCGGTGCTGGCGGCCGCGCTGCGCCGGCTCGGGGTGACCGGGGCGGACGAGACCCTCGCGCGGATCGGCGCGGCCCCGCTGCTCGGCGGTGGCGCCCCGGTCGGCGAGGTGCGGGCGGCGTTCTAGGGCCCGCCTCGAGCCGGCCTCGAGCCGGCCCGGAGTCCGGGGTCCGTCCGCCGGGGTCCGTCCGCCGGGGTGCGGGCGGAGCCGGGCCGGTGCACGGTGGACCGGGGGCCGCACAGCGGAGGGAGTCCGCCATGACCGACCACGTGTACCGGGTGACCGAGATCGTCGGGTCCTCGACCGAGAGCGTCGACGCCGCGATCCGCAACGGGGTGGAGCGGGCCTCCCGGACGCTGCGCAACCTCGACTGGTTCGAGGTCTCGCAGGTCCGGGGCCACCTGGAGGACGGCCGGATCAAGCACTACCAGGTGTGCATCAAGGTCGGCTTCCGGCTGGAGGAGTGACCCGGCCCGGCGTTCCGGCGGTCCCGCCCCCGGACACGACAGGGGCCGGGGCCCGCGGACGAATCCGCGAACCCCGGCCCGGGCTGTCCCGACCTACCTCGAACTGCCCTGATCGAACGAGATCGGAACGACGGCTCAGTGGCCGCCCTGCTCCGCCAGTCGCTTGATCGAAGCGGTGACCTCGGCCTCGGCCTCGGCGCGGCCGACCCAGTTGGCGCCCTCGACGGACTTGCCCGGCTCCAGGTCCTTGTAGACCTCGAAGAAGTGCTGGATCTCCAGGCGGTCGAACTCCGACACGTGGTGGATGTCGCGCAGGTGCTCCCAGCGCGGGTCCGTCGCCGGGACGCAGAGCAGCTTGTCGTCGCCGCCGGCCTCGTCGGTCATCTGGAACATGCCGATGGCGCGGCACTTGATCAGGCAGCCCGGGAAGGTCGGCTCGTCCAGGATGACCAGGGCGTCCAGCGGGTCGCCGTCCTCGCCGAGCGTGCCCTCGACGTAGCCGTAGTCGGCCGGGTAACGGGTCGAGGTGAAGAGCATCCGGTCGAGCCGCAGACGGCCGGTCTCGTGGTCGACCTCGTACTTGTTGCGAGAGCCCTTAGGGATTTCGATAAGGACGTCGAATTCCAACGGTTCCTCCAAGGTAGGGACTGACAGAATCCAAGTGTCTCCTACGGGAGTGAGTGCTGGGGAAAGGGGCCTGTCGGTGGGAGCAGGGGGCGGGGTGGCGCGTCGCCGCGCGGGGACGGCGACGGGGACGGCCGCGGGATTGTTCGGGGCGGCCCTCCTGGTCGTCAGCACGGTCCTGACCGCGGGCGGAGCGTACGGGCAGCCGTCCCCCACCGCGGGTGGGCACACCGCGGGGCACGGCGAGGGGCACGGCGAGGACGGCAACCACGACGGGCAGGGCGGCCACGACGGGCGCAGGGGCGACCACGGGAAGGGCGACGCCGGGCCCCGGTCGAGCGCCGGCCCGGGCGCCGCACCCTCCCGCCGGGGCGCGCCCGCCGCGGCCGCCGCGTCCCCCGCCGCCTCCGCACCCGGCGGCAGCGGCTCGCCGGTCGCACGCCCGGCCCTCGCACCGGGCGCCGTCCTGGCGGCCGTCGACGGCGGCCCGGACGCGGCCCTCCCCACCGCGCAGGGCCTCCAGCAGGCGCTCGCCGCCGCCCTGGCCGACAGGAGCCTCGGCGAGGTCACCGTCGCCGTCGCGGACGCCGCCTCCGGCCGGCTCCTGTACGGCTCCGGGGAGAACACCCCGGCGACCCCCGCCTCCACCACCAAGCTGGCCACCTCGGTCGCGGCGCTGTCCCTCATACCGGGCGACACCCGGCTGACCACCCGGGTGGTCCGGGGCACGGACCCGGGCACGATCACCCTGGTCGGCGGCGGCGACCCGACGCTCACCGCACTGCCGGCCGACCAGGTGCGGATCGGCGGTCGGCCGGCCGACGCGGACACCGCCCCGGCCTCCCTGGACGCCCTCGCCGAGCGGACCGCCGTCGCCCTCAAGAACCTCGGCACCACCGCGGTGCGGCTGGACTACGACCTGTCGATGTACAGCGGCGGCCCGCAGCACAGGAACCACGACGGTCAGAACATCGCCCTGGTGCAGCCGCTGATGGTGGACGAGGGCAAGGTGGACCCGAGGAGCCGGGAGGACGCGCCGGACCGGGTCGCCGACCCGGCGGCGGCCGCCGCCGACGCCTTCGCCGCGCTGCTCGGCGACCGCGGCATCACCGTGACGGGCGGACCCGGGCCCGCCGCCGCGCCCGCTCCCGCTCCGGCCGCCCCCGGCACGGTCCTCCTCGGCAGCGTCGACTCGCCGACCGTCGCCCGCCTGGTCGAACGCCTGCTGACCACCTCCGACAACCAGCTCGCCGAGGCGATCGCCCGTCAGGTCGCCCTCGCCTCCCACCAGCCGGCGAGCTTCGAGGGGGCGGCCGCCGCCGTCACCCAGGAGCTCACCCGGCTCGGCGTGCCGACGGACAACGTGGTCCTCAACGACGGCAGCGGCCTGCACCCGGGCAACGCGGTACCGCCCGCCGTCCTGGTCCGGATCCTCGCCCTGGCCGACGCCGCGCAGCAGCCCGCCCTGCGCCCGGTGCTCACCGGCCTCCCGGTCGCCGGTTTCACCGGCACCCTCGACAGGCGCTACGGCTCCGGTTCCGGCTCCGCCGACGCGGCCGGTCTGATCCGCGCCAAGACCGGCACCCTCAGCGGCGTCAACACCCTCGCGGGCACCGTCGTCGACGCCGACGGCCGCCTCCTCGCCTTCGCCGTCATGACCCGCACCGGCGCCCCCGCCGACGCCGCCCGCGCCGCCATGGACCGCCTCGCCGCCCGCCTGGCCACCTGCGGCTGCCGCTGACCGTGCCCTGCCCCGCCACCGCACCCGTCCTCCGGTTGCCCCGCACGCCGCGCGTCCGCGCGGGCGGGGCCCCGCCCGGCCCGTCCCAGGCCCTCGGCGCGGTCCTCCGGGCCGGTCCCGCGGGGCCCGGCCGTCGGCGGGGGAGAGGTGTTCGCGGCGGGTGGCTGCCGTTGGTGGTGGGGAGCACGTACGGTGAGGGCATGACGAGCGCGAGTGGCGGTGCTGACATGGTCGACTGGAACCTCGCGGTCGCAACCGCGACCAGGTTGGTGCGGCCGGGGCCGGAAGTGAGCCGGGAGGAAGCGGCGGCGGTGGTCGCCGAGCTGCGCCGGCACGCCCTGGCGGCGGAGGAGCACGTGCGGGCGTTCACCGGCATGCACTCGTCGAGCCTGTCCCAGGCCGCGGCGACGCCGGTGCTGGTGGTGGACCGCCCCGGGTGGGTGCGGGCCAACGTGGCGGGTTTCCGGACGGTCGTCCAGCCGCTGGTGGAGAAGCTCCAGGCCCGGCGGGCGAGCAGCGCCACGGCCGGGGTGTTCGGCGCGGTGGGGGAGAAGGCCACCGGGATCGAGGTCGGGGCGCTGCTGGCGTTCCTGGCCACCAAGGTGCTGGGCCAGTACGAGACCTTCGCGCCCGCTGAGCCCCCGCTGGAGGCGCCGGACAGCCCGGCCGCGCTGTTCGACAAGCCCCGGCTGGGACCGGACGGCCCCGGGCCGGGCCGGCTGCTGCTGGTGGCGCCGAACATCGTGCACGTCGAGCGGGAGCTGGACGTCGACCCGTCCGACTTCCGGCTCTGGGTCTGCCTGCACGAGGAGACGCACCGGACGCAGTTCACCGCGGTGCCGTGGCTGCGCGACCACATCCAGTCCGAGGTGCAGTCCTTCCTCGCCGAGACGGACGTCGACCCGGGTGCCCTGCTGGAGCGGTTGCGGGGCGCGGCGGGCGCCTTCGGCGGTCTGCCGGGCGGCGGTCGGGAGAGCGCCTCCTCCGGGAACCTGCTGGAGATCGTCCAGTCGCCCGCGCAGCGCGAGATCCTCGGTCGGCTGACGGCCGTGATGTCGCTGCTGGAGGGCCACGCGGACGTGGTGATGGACGGCGTCGGGCCGGCCGTGGTGCCGACGGTCGCCGAGATCCGGGAGAAGTTCCAGCAGCGCCGGGACCGCGGCGCCAACCGGCTGGACCTGCTGCTGCGCCGGCTGCTCGGCATGGACGCCAAGCTGCGCCAGTACCAGGACGGCGCGGTGTTCGTGCGCGGGGTGGTGGACCGGGTCGGCATGGAGGGGTTCAACCGGGTGTGGACCTCCCCGAACACCCTGCCGACCAAGGACGAGATCCACGACCCGGCCGCCTGGGTGGCCCGGGTGGCCCGCTGACCGCGCGCCCGGGGCGCGGGCGCGCCGTGAGCCCGGCCGGCGAGCGGCGCGCGCCCGTCGAGGCCGCTCGTACGGGTGGTCCAATCAGCCGGACGACGAGTGAAGAAGCGTTTCTTCATTCACCCGAACGTGGGACGGTGCTCGTACCGGGGGCGCGGGTGGCTTAGCGGGTGGCCACTATCTGCCACCATCTGTGAGCGCCCGGTAACAGGGCGCTCATGCGGGTGCGCGGTCCCCGCCGCGTCCGCCGCACGTCCTGTCCCCCCTCCGCCGAGGAGTCGTCCGCCGTGGGCCCTCACCCCGCCGTCGCCGCGATACGCCTGGCCGTTCGCCGTACCCTCACCGACCTCGCCGCCGAGGCCGGTTCCACCTTCACCGCACCCGTGCGCCAGCCGCGGGAGTACCGGCCCCGGGAGCGCCCGGCCGGGGCGCCGCTGGTGGGTGCCGCGGTCGGCACCACCCTGATCGGCAACGCCGCGCGGCACCCCTCCGGGCTGCCCCGCACGCCGGCCGCGCCCGGCTCGCCGCTGGTCCTGGTCGCCGTAAGCGGCGGCGCGGACTCGATGGCGCTGGCCATCGCCGCCGCCTTCGAGGCCCCCAAGATCGGCCTGCGGGTCGGTGCCGTCACCGTCGACCACGGCCTCCAGGACGGCTCCGCCGAGCGCGCCGCCCAGGTGGCCGACCGGCTGCGCTCGCTCGGCCTCGACCCGGTGGAGGCGGTCCCGGTGGAGGTCGGCAGCACCGGCGGCCCGGAGGCCGCCGCCCGGGACGCCCGCTACGCCGCCCTGGACGAGGCCGCCGACCGCCACGGCGCGGTCGCGGTGCTGCTCGGCCACACCCGGGACGACCAGGCCGAGACGGTGCTGCTGGGCCTGGCCCGCGGCTCCGGAGCCCGCTCGCTGGCCGGAATGCCGGCCCAGAAGGGCCGCTACCGCCGCCCGCTGCTGGAGCTGGACCGGGCGGCCACCCGGCAGGCCTGCACCGCCCAGTCGATCCCGGTCTGGGACGACCCGCACAACTGTGATCCCGCCTACACCCGCTCCCGGGTCCGCCACGAGGTGCTGCCGGTGCTGGAGAAGCACCTGGGCGGCGGCGTGGTCGAGGCGCTGGCCCGCACCGCCCGGCTGTTCCGGGACGACGCCGACGCCCTCGACCAGTGGGCCTCGCTGGCCGAACGCGACCTCCGGACGGGCGACGGCGCCCTGGACGTCGTGAAACTGGCCGAACTGCCGCCCGCCGTGCGCCGCCGGGTGCTGCGCCGGGCCGCGCTGCGGGCCGGATGTCCGGCCGGTGACCTCTTCGCGCGGCACCTGGAGACGATCGACCTGTTGGTCACCGGATGGCGCGGACAGGGCCCGCTGCACCTACCCGGGGGCGTCGAGGCCACCCGCAGGTGTGGCACGCTGGTCTTTCGGCGGCAGGGTGACTGACGGGCGAGGCATGCCCCGGGGCAGCCGGCCGCCGGCCACACATACCCCGAACGTTTGAGGACGTATCCCCGGTGGACCAGAACGACATGGGCGCTGACCTCGCGAAGGTGCTCATCAGCAAGGACGAGATCGACGCCAAGCTCCTCGAGCTGGCCGAGCGCATCGACCGGGACTACGCAGGCAAGGACCTGCTGATCGTCGGCGTCCTCAAGGGGGCCGTGATGGTCATGGCCGACCTCGCCCGGACCCTGCACTCGCAGGTCACCATGGACTGGATGGCCGTCTCCTCGTACGGCATGGGCACCAAGTCCTCCGGTGTGGTGCGGATCCTGAAGGACCTGGACACCGACATCGCCGGCCGTGACGTCCTGATCGTCGAGGACATCATCGACTCCGGTCTGACGCTGTCCTGGCTGCTGGGCAACCTGGGCTCGCGGGGCCCGGCGTCGCTGGAGGTCTGCGCCCTGCTCCGCAAGCCGGACGCGGCCAAGGTCGAGATCGACGTGAAGTACGTCGGTTTCGACATCCCCAACGAGTTCGTGGTCGGCTACGGCCTGGACTACGCGGAGAAGCTGCGCAACCTGCCCTTCATCGGCACCCTCGCGCCGCACGTCTACGGCGGCTGAGGTCCGTTCGGGCTACGGGCGGGAACAGTAGGCGGTTCCCGCCCGTTGGACCCCCGGGGACAAAGAACCACAGCCGTCTCGCCGTGCTCCCGCCATGGGTGGGTGCGACTGCGGTACGGTCCAATAAACCGCTCTTCACATGAGCACCAACCGGATTGCGCCGCGGCCCAACAGCCCCCCGGCGCCGTTGAGTGGCAGGAGGGACGGGGCGGCAACGCCCCGCATGGATGGACGTCAAGCGATACTTCCGTGCGCCGATCATGTGGATCGTGCTGGCCGTCCTCGCCGTCATCGTGCTGATGCAGGTCGTTTCGGACTCGAACGGCTACAAGACGGTGGACACCGGTCAGGTGGTCGCGGCGATCGACGCGCACAACGTCAAGTCGGCGCAGATCACCACCGGTGACTCGAACACCATCAAGATCCAGCTCAAGGACGGCGCCACGCTGCCCAGCTCCGGCACGGGCAAGGCCCCGTCCGGAACCAAGTTCCAAGCCTCGTACATCGGCGACCAGGGCGTCGCCATCGCGGACAAGCTCCAGGCCCAGGTCAACGACAAGGACCAGAGCACGCTCGCCGAGGGCTACACCGTCAGCCCGGAGAAGCAGAGCACCTTCGTCAGCCTGCTGCTGTCGATGCTCCCGATCGTGATCATCGTCCTGGTCTTCCTGTTCCTGATGAACCAGATGCAGGGCGGCGGCTCCCGGGTCATGCAGTTCGGCAAGTCCAAGGCCAAGCTGCTCACCAAGGACACCCCGAAGACCACCTTCGCCGACGTCGCCGGCGCGGACGAGGCGGTCGAGGAGCTCCACGAGATCAAGGAGTTCCTCCAGGAGCCGGCCAAGTTCCAGGCCGTCGGCGCCAAGATCCCCAAGGGCGTGCTGCTCTACGGCCCGCCCGGTACCGGCAAGACCCTGCTGGCGCGAGCCGTCGCGGGTGAGGCCGGGGTGCCGTTCTACTCGATCTCCGGCTCGGACTTCGTCGAGATGTTCGTCGGTGTCGGCGCCAGCCGCGTCCGCGACCTCTTCGAGCAGGCCAAGGCGAACGCCCCGGCGATCGTCTTCGTCGACGAGATCGACGCCGTCGGCCGGCACCGCGGCGCGGGCCTCGGCGGCGGCCACGACGAGCGCGAGCAGACCCTCAACCAGCTGCTGGTCGAGATGGACGGCTTCGACGTCAAGGGCGGCGTGATCCTGATCGCCGCGACCAACCGCCCCGACATCCTGGACCCGGCGCTGCTGCGCCCGGGCCGCTTCGACCGCCAGATCGCGGTGGAGCGCCCCGACCTCCAGGGCCGGCTGGACATCCTCAAGGTGCACCAGAAGGGCAAGCCGATCGCGCCCGACGTCGACCTGTCGGCCGTCGCCAAGCGCACCCCCGGCTTCACCGGTGCCGATCTGTCGAACGTCCTGAACGAGGCGGCGCTGCTGACCGCCCGCTCGGACAAGAAGCTGATCGACAACAACATCCTGGACGAGGCGATCGACCGCGTCGTGGCGGGTCCGCAGAAGCGCACGCGGATCATGTCCGACAGGGAGAAGAAGATCACCGCGTACCACGAGGGCGGCCACGCCCTGGTCGCGGCGGCCTGCCAGTACAGCGACCCGGTGCACAAGATCACCATCCTGTCCCGCGGCCGGGCCCTCGGCTACACCATGGTGCTGCCGGACGAGGACAAGTACTCCACCACCCGCAACGAGATGCTCGACCAGCTCGCCTACATGATGGGCGGGCGCGCGGCGGAGGAGCTGGTCTTCCACGACCCGACCACCGGTGCCTCGAACGACATCGAGAAGGCCACCGCGACGGCCCGGGCCATGGTCACCCAGTACGGCATGACCGAGCGCCTCGGTGCGATCAAGTTCGGCAGCGACAACTCGGAGCCGTTCCTGGGCCGCGAGATGGGCCACCAGCGCGACTACTCGGAAGAGGTCGCCGGGCTGGTGGACGAGGAGGTCAAGAAGCTCATCGACACGGCGCACAACGAGGCCTGGGAGATCCTGGTCGAGAACCGCGACGTGCTCGACAACCTGGTCCTGGAGCTCCTGGAGAAGGAGACCCTGAACAAGGAGCAGATCGCCGAGGTCTTCTCGACGATCGTCAAGCGCCCGACCCGGCCGGCCTGGACGGGCTCCTCCCGCCGCACGCCGTCCACCCGGCCGCCGGTGCAGTCCCCGAAGGAGCTGGCGCTCACCAACGGCGCCGCCGCCGCCGTGGACAGTGCTCCGGTGGACATCGTGAAGCTCCCGCAGCGGCCCGCGACCGAGCCGCCGACCGAGGGCTGACCCCCCGCCTCCGCAGGGAATGGATGCCGCGTCACCAGGGTTTGTACCCTGGAGGCGCGGCATCCGTGCTGTTCAGCCAGAGTTCCCCCATCTAAGCGAGGCCCGCATGATCGATCCGGTGACGCTCGACGGTCCGCCCGCCGTCGGTACCTTCGACCAGAAGCGGGCCGAGAACGCCATCCGCGAGCTGCTGCTCGCCGTCGGGGAGGACCCGGACCGCGAGGGGCTGCTGGAGACGCCGGCCCGGGTCGCGCGCGCCTACAAGGAGATATTCGCGGGCCTGTGGCAGGAGCCCGAGGACGTCCTCACCACCACCTTCGACCTCGGCCACGACGAGATGGTGCTGGTCAAGGACATCGAGCTGACGTCGGTCTGCGAGCACCACCTGGTGCCGTTCCGCGGGGTCGCGCACGTCGGGTACATCCCGTCCACCAGCGGCAAGATCACCGGGCTGTCCAAGCTCGCCCGGCTGGTCGACGTCTACGCCCGCCGGCCGCAGGTGCAGGAGCGGCTGACCAGCCAGGTGGCCGACGCGCTGATGCGGATCCTGGAGCCGCGCGGGGCGATCGTCGTGGTCGAGTGCGAGCACATGTGCATGTCGATGCGCGGCATCCGCAAGCCCGGCGCCAAGACCATCACCTCCTGCGTGCGCGGCCAGCTGCGCGACCCGGCCACCCGGGCCGAGGCGATGAGCCTCATCATCGGCCGGTAGTCCGGCGCCGCTCCCGGCGGCGCGGCTCAGCGCGCCTCGTGCCCCGCGTGCGGCGGGGCCGGGGTGCCCGGGGCGGTGCCCGCCGGGGCGACGGGCGGCCGAGACGCGTTCCCGGAGCCGCCCGCCGTCCGGACCGACCGGCGGGTTCATCGCCGACCCGTGCTAACCGAGGTGGGAGCCCAGCCATTCGAGCGAGGCCGGCAGTTCCCTGGTCCAGCTGTCGAAGTTGTGCCCGCCGTCGTCCAGGTAGAGCGAGTCGATCCTGAACTGGGGGTTGGCGGCCGCGACCTGGGTGGCCTGCTCGACGAACTGGACGGTCTGCGGGTAGTCGCTCTCGGTGCGGGTGGAGACCGCCAGCAGGTTGAGCGTCGGAACCGGTGTGTTCCGCAGCCGCCAGCCGAGGTCGTGCTGCTGGGTCAACGCCTTGTCGCCGTTGAAGAGGTCGCCGCCGGTGTAGTTGTCCTGGCGTACGGAGAAGTCGCCGTGCAGGCTCGCCGCGCTGCCGAAGACTCCCGGGAAGCGCATCGCCAGGCGCAGCGCGCAGCTGCCGCCGGTGGAGTAGCCCATGGTGGCCCAGGAGCCGGCCGTGCGTCCGACCCGGTAGTTGCTGCGGATGGCCTCGGGGACGTCCTTGACGAACCAGGTCTCGGTGCGCGGGCCGCCGGGGACGTCCACGCACTCGGTGTCCCGGGAGGGCACGACCGCCGGGCGGGCCATCACCACGATGGTCGGCGGCATCTTGCCGGTGCGCTGGAGCTCGATCGCGGTCTGGGCGAGGGGGAGCTCGTGGAGCAGGTTCAGCGTGGTGCCCGGGTAGCCGGACAGGGCCAGCAGGACGGGGAAGCGGACCAGGGCGAACTTCTCGTCGAAGTACGCGGGCGGCAGGTAGACGAACATCTGGTCGGAGAAGCCCGTCTCCTTGCCGCTGACCCGGACCGACTCGACCTTGCCGACCTCCTCGGGCGTGCCCTTCGGCAGGTTGGTGATGGTCTCCAGGCCGCCCTCGTTGGAGGGCTGGACCAGCGCGTCGCCGACCGGGACGCTGCCCTTGCGGTTCTCGTTGCCGGCCAGCGCGAGCTTGGCGCCGCCCGGGCTGAGCAGGTCGTGCCAGGAGGTGTAGAACCCGAAGGAGTTGTTCACCGACAGGGCGAGCACGGCCAGGACCGAGACTTGAACCGCTGTCAGCAACCCGATCCGGCCGAGCACCGGCAGCGGGCGTTGCGACGCCAGCCGGGGCCAGACCCACAGGGTCGTGAGGAGTGCCGCAGCGCCGATGGCGAGCAGCGAGTCCACCAGCGCTTCGCTGGTCAGTTCCATACCGTCGACCTTCCGGTGGGACACTGTCGGTGCGAGGTTCATCGTCTGGCGGTCCGTCAGCCACGGCCACCGCGGCTAGGCTGTCCGGACGCCCGGGGGCCGGAACGGGGCGAGGGGAATCAGAGGCAACCGGCGCCCTAGAATGCGGCGTCCACCGTACGTAACGCCTCCCGGGGGGTCCGGTCGCGCCACGCTGCGGCGACCCCCCGGCTCCCACCGCCGGCTCAACCCGCAGCGCCGCCACGGCCCCGGTTTACCGACCGTTTCCGGGTCCTTGGTATGCGCATTGCCTGATGAAGGAATAGGCATGAAGGTCCATCACGCGTCCTCCCCCGGAGTGACCGGACACCGCACCGCAGCCCCTACGCTGAGCTTCCATGAGCGTTCCCGTGTCCGTTGAGCCGAGCCCCGAGCAGCCGCCGCGCCGTCGCCGCGGCCTGCAGACGCTGCGCAACCAGGCGGCCTCCGTACCGAGGGCCTGGCTCCCGGGAGCGGTGGGCTACGCCTGTCTGCTGATCGGGCTCGTGGACATCGCCGGCGCGGTGTTCCCCAAGCTCCGGCACACCAAGATGCACACCGTCGCCGGGCAGCTGCCCGGCGGCACCACCAGCCTGGCGGCGGTCGGCACGCTGATGGTCGGCATCCTGCTGGTGCCGCTGGCGCACGCGCTGCGCCGGCGCAAGCGGCGGGCCTGGCGGGCGGTCTGCGTGCTGCTGCCGGTCAGCGCCGGCCTGCACCTGGTGCGCTGGCACCAGATCGGCCCGGCGGTCGTCTCGCTGGTGGTCCTCGTCGTGATGCTCGTCCACCAGCGCGAGTTCTACGCCAAGGCCGACCCGCGCACCCGCTGGCGGGCACTGGCCAACCTGGTCGTCATGGGCGCCCTCAGCGTGCTGCTCGGCCTGCTGATCGTGAGCACCCGGACCAAGTACGAGATCGGCCACCCGGGCCTGACCGAGCGCCTGCAGCACGTCGGGTACGGGCTGTTCGGCTTCGAGGGCCCGGTCCGGTACAACAGCGACCGGATCTCCGACCTGGTCGCCTACCTGCTCGGCGGGCTCGGCCTGCTGACCGCCTTCACCACCGCCTACCTGGCGCTGCGCCCGGGCAAGCCGAAGCCCGAGCTGACCGCGGAGGACGAGGAGAAGGTGCGGGCGCTGCTGGTGCGGCACGGGGACCGCGACTCGCTCGGCTACTTCGCGCTGCGCCGCGACAAGAGCGTGCTGTTCTCGCCCACCGGCAAGGCCGCGATCTCCTACCGGGTGGTCTCCGGCGTGATGCTGGCCTCCGGCGACCCGGTCGGCGACGTCGAGGCCTGGCCGGGCGCGATCAAGGTGTTCATGGCCGAGGCCCGTGAGCACGCCTGGGTGCCGGCCGTGATGGGGTGCAGCGAGCTCGGCGGCGAGGTCTGGACCCGCGAGGCGGGCCTGGACGCGCTGGAGCTGGGCGACGAGGCGATCGTCGACACCGCCGCCTTCTCGCTGTCCGGCCGGGCCATGCGCAACGTGCGCCAGATGGTCAAGCGGATCGAGCGCAACGGCTACTCCTGCAAGGTGCGCCGGGTCTCCGAGGTCGACGCCGAGGAGAAGTACCGGATCGCCGACGCCGCCGCCCGCTGGCGCGGCACCGACACCGAGCGCGGCTTCTCGATGGCCCTCGGCCGGTTCGGCGACCCGCTGGACGACGACTGCGTGGTGGTCACCGCCCACAAGGCCCCCGAGGAGGGCGAGGAGGGCGACGACCTGAAGGCCGTGCTGCACTTCGTGCCCTGGGGCCCCGACGGCATCTCGCTGGAGCTGATGCGCCGTGACCGCGCCGCCGACCCGGGGCTGAACGAGCTGCTGATCGTCGCCGCGCTCCAGGCGGTGCCGGCGATGGGCGTGCGGCGGGTGTCGCTCAACTTCGCGATGTTCCGCTCGGCGCTGGCCCGCGGCGAGCGGATCGGCGCGGGCCCGGTGCTGCGCGCCTGGCGCGGACTGCTGGTGTTCCTGTCGCGCTGGTTCCAGATCGAGTCGCTGTACAAGTTCAACGCCAAGTTCCAGCCCGAGTGGGAGCCGCGCTTCCTGGTCTTCCCGAACACCCGGGACCTGCCGCGGATCGGCTTCGCCGCGATGCAGGCGGAGGCCTTCATCACCCTCGGCATGCCGCGCTTCGGGCGCAAGCGCCAGCGCGAGGGGCTGATGCCCGTCCCCTCGACCCGCGAGGTCACCGAGGCCGCCTGAGGCCCGTCCACACCGCCCGGGGCCCCCGCCGACGACCGTCGGCCGGGGCCCCGTTCGATAATGGGAGACATGAACGATTCGCCGTCCTTCTCCCTGCCGGCCGGTCTTCCGCGGCTGGACCGCTGCGCCGTGATGGGCGTGGTCAACGTCACGCCCGATTCCTTCTCGGACGGCGGGATGTGGCACGACCCCGCGAAGGCGATCGCGCACGGCCTCGCGCTGCGGGCCCGCGGCGCGGACCTGGTGGACGTCGGGGGTGAGTCCACCCGCCCGGGCTCCCAGCGGGTGCCCGAGGAGGAGGAGCTGCGCCGGGTGATCCCGGTGGCGCGCGAACTCGCCGACGCCGGGGTGCTGGTCTCGGTGGACACCATGCGCGCCTCGGTCGCCGAGCGGGCGGTCGAGGCCGGCGCCGCGATCGTCAACGACGTCTCCGGCGGGCTCGCCGACCCGGCGATGGCCCGGGTGGTCGCCGAGACCGGCGCGCCCTTCGTGGTGATGCACTGGCGCGGGCAGTCCGCCGACATGGAGCGGATGGCCGTCTACGGCGACGTGGTGCGGGACGTGGTCGCGGAGCTGACCGACCGGGTGGACGCGCTGCTGGCCGCCGGGGTCAAGGAGGACCAGCTGATCCTCGACCCGGGGCTCGGCTTCGCCAAGACCTCCGAGCACAACTGGGCGCTGCTCGGCCGGCTGGACGCGCTCACCGCGCTCGGCCGTCCCGTGCTCGTGGCGGCTTCGCGCAAGCGGTTCCTGGGTACGCTGCTCGCCGACCCGGCAACCGGGGAACTGCGCCCGGCCCGGGAACGCGACGATGCGACGGCCGCGGTGTCGGTGCTGTCGGCCCGGGCCGGAGCCTGGGCGGTGCGGGTGCACGACGTGTCCGGCACGGCGGATGCCGTCCGGGTGGTCGCGGCCTGGCAGCACGCGGCGCGGCTGGGCTGAGGGAGGGTCTGTGACGGGTGACGGCAGGTTGAGCGGCGGTACGGCCGGAAAGGCCCGCGGGGCGGATCTGGAGGCGGTGCTCGCGGCGAACCGGGCGTTCTACGAGGCGCTGGAGCGGGGGGACGTCGAGGCGGTCGAGGAGGCCTGGCTGGGCGCCGAGTACGCCGACGACAAGGGCGGCGTGGTGTGCGTGCACCCGGGCTGGCCGGTGTTGCGCGGCCGGGCGCAGGTGACCCGTTCGTACATGCTGATCATGATGAACACGGAGTACATCCAGTTCTTCCTGACGGATGTCGAGGCCGAGGTCCACGGCGATGTGGCCCTTGTCACGTGCACCGAGAACATCCTGTCCGGCGGCGAGGCGGAGGAGGAGGGGGAACTCGGTCCGCTGGTCGGCGGAAAGGTCGTGTCGACGAATCTGTTCCGTCGCACCCCGGCCGGGTGGAAGCTCTGGTCGCATCACGGTTCACCCGTTCTGACCAGCGGGGACGACGACGAGGAGAGCTGATTCCGGAGGTCGCGGGAATTCCGCGGCGGGAAGTCGTCCGGGATTTCCGAGTGGTCACCGAACGTTCACGTCAATTGCCATATCGGCGCGCGTGGCGTCGGTTCGTGCCGGGTAGGACGGTCAGGCGTTGTCCGTGCTCGCGGGTAGATTCGAAACGGAGTGGCGGGCGTGCTGCCCGCCTTCGCCCCGCCCGTCCATGCCTTTCTCCGGGTGGGGCCCGTCCGACTGGGAGCAGTGATTCGTTTGCTGGACCGCGTCACCCTGCGGGGGCTGCGTGCCCGGGGCCACCACGGCGTCTTCGAGCGCGAGCGCGTCGAGGGGCAGACCTTCGTGGTCGATCTCGTGCTGTACCTGGACACCCGCCCCGCCGCGGCCACGGACGACCTCACCCGCACCGCGCACTACGGTCTGGTGGCCGAGGAGGCCACCGCGATCATCGCCGGGGAGCCGGTCGACCTGATCGAGACCCTGGCCCAGCGCATTGCCGACCAGTGCCTCAAGCACGAAGCGGTCGAGGAGGTCGAGGTCACCGTGCACAAGCCGGACGCCCCGATCACCGTGCCGTTCGACGACGTGACCGTGACCATCCACCGGGGCCGCGCATGATCGCCACCGCGCGCCCGGCATCCGATGCAGAGGGATTTCTTCGATGAGCAGCAGCGACCCGACCGCCGCGCCGAACGCGTTCGACCTGGAGAGCCGGGTGGACTCCGCCGACACCACGCTGCACAGCCAGCACTCCGCGGTGATCGCGCTCGGCAGCAACCTGGGCAACCGGCTGGACACCCTCCAGGGGGCCGTCGACGCGCTCGCCGACACGCCCGGGCTGAAGATCAAGGCCGTCTCCGCGGTGTACGAGACCGAGGCCGTCGGCGGGCCCGAGGAGCAGCCGAACTACTACAACGCGGTCGTGGTGCTGCGCACCTCGCTGCCCCCGCGGGACCTGCTGGAGCGCGGCAACGCCATCGAGGACGCCTTCGGGCGGGTGCGGACCGTGCACTGGGGCCCGCGCACCCTGGACGTCGACATCCTGGCCTACGAGGGCGTGCTGAGCGACGACCCGCAGCTGCTGCTGCCGCACCCGCGCTCGCACGAGCGGGCCTTCGTGCTCGCCCCGTGGCTGGACGCCGAGCCCGAGGCCGAGGTGCCCGGGCACGGGCGGGTGGACGCGCTGCTGTCCGCGCTGGGCGGCCCGGACGCGCAGGGCGTGAAGCGCCGCGAGGACATCCGGCTGACCCTGCCGGAGTAGCCCCTCTCCCGCGGATCCTCCCGGGCGCGCGGCCGGATCCGCATCAGCGGGCCCGGCCCGCCCGGGGCGGTCGGCCGGGGCCCTTGATCAGGGAACTCGGCCGGGGGCCCGGCCGTACGAGTAGGTGTCCGACGTTCGCGCGGGTGTCCGCCCGGCCGGGCCCGGTACGGTGGCCTGGCGTCGCCGTGCCGGGCCACCGGGCGGCCGGCCGGTTCTGGTACCCGGGAAGGACCTCCTCCGAGTGAAGCTGCTTCGCCTCCGCCTGCTGATCGGCATCACCGCCGCCACGACGGCGCTGTCCTGGGCCGGCTCCAAGCTGTGGGCCTCCGTGGACACGCTGCCGGCCGTGCCGACCGCGGCGCCGGTGGTGCTGGCGGCGGTGGCGGTGATCCTGCTGGCGATCGCGCTGTCGCTGCGGGCCCGGCTGAAGGCGGTGCGCGAGCGGCAGCGCGGGGCGAAGGGGGTCGACCCGCTGCTGGCGGCCCGGGCGGTGGTGCTGGGGCAGGCCAGCGCGCTGGTCTCGTCGGTGGTCACCGGCGTCTACGCGGGGGCCGGGATCCACCTGCTGGGCGAACTGGACGTCCCGGCCCGCAAGGACCAGGCCGTGACGGCCGGGCTCGCGGTGCTGGCGGGAGCCGCGGTGATCGCGGCGGCACTCTGGATCCAGCACGTGTGCAAGTTGCCGGAGAACCACGACGACCCGGGCGGTCCGGCGGCCTCGCACCGCTGAGCTGGGCCTTCTCCGTGATCTTGGGTGAGGTTCCGGGCACGTGCGGTAAAGACCTGACCCTGTCAAGGGCAGAAGGGGACCCTGGGCTGACACGCCCCCAATTCGCACGCTAGTTTCTTGAGCATGTCTCGCGGACGCCACCGTCATTCCTCCGTCCTCGGCCGGGTCTTTCCCCCCACCGCCGCCGGCGTGCTGCTGGTCGCCGCACTGGCCGCTCTGCTTTTCAGTCAGGACACCGTCCTGGTGCGCTCGGTGGGCGTCGCGGCGGTGATCGCCACGCTCGGCTTCGCGCTGCTGCTGCGCCACCGGGACAAGGCGGCCCGGGCGGCCGCCGAGATGTCCGCGGCCCAGCGACTGCGCGCCGAGGAGCGGTTCGAGGAGCAACTGGCCGAGGCCGAGTACGCGGCGGAGGTCGCCGAGGAGCGGGCCACCCGGTTCGGGCGGCGGCTGACGGCGGAGAAGTCGCGGCTGGCGAAGGCCGAGACGGAGATCGCCCGGCTGCTGCGCGAGCGGGCCGTCGCGGTGGCCGAGCAGGCGCTCAAGGAGGCCGAGGCGGCCCAGCGGGCGGTCGCCGCGAGCCGTCCGAAGCACCCGGCCAGCCCGGCGGCTTTCGTGCGGGCGGCGTCCGTGCTGCGGACGCTGGAGCGCCGCGCGGAGGAGCGGGACGCGCAGCGGGCCCGTACGGCGGGCGGGGAGGTCGCGCTGCGGACGTCCGCGAGGGCGTCGCTGACGGGCCCGGCCGCCCCGGCCGCCCCGGCGCCCGTGCCGGTGGCCGTCCCGGCGCCGGTGGTGCCTTCGGTGCCCACCCCGGGGCAGGCCCCGGAGGCCCCGGCCGTGGAGCGTCCCGCCGCGGCGCGTCCGGCGCTGACCGCGACGGTCGGCCAGCTCGGCGGGACCCCGGTCGCCGCGGCGGCTCCCGCCGCGGCGGTGGATCGGCAGCGGCCGCGGTCGGCCCAGTCCGGGCAGGCGCGCGGGCAGGGCTTCAGTTTCTTCGGCCGCGGCTCGGCCGCCGCGGTGCGCCCGGCGGCCCCGGCACCGGCGGTGGGCAGCGTCGCCGAGCTGGGGGAGCGCGCCGACCTGGCGGACGTGGTGGGCGACGAGGCGGTGGCCGTGGCCGCGAAGGCCGAGGCCGAGGCCCGGGCGGCGGAGCCGGTCGAGCCGGCGGAGCAGGCCGAGCCGACGGTGGTGGACCTGACGCCGGAGGACGAGACCGAGCTGATCCAGCTGCCGGAGCTGCGCGCCTCGCGCTGAGGCCCGGAGGTCACGCGAACGCCGCGGCGCGGGAAGTCGGAGGG